>NZ_JBEXKC010000072.1:0-17628 GCF_040609475.1 Streptomyces sp. NPDC004667
GGTCCCCAAGGGCACCGACCACCCCCTGGCCGAAGTCCCCAAGCACGAAAACGTCCCCGTCACCGTCGGCGCCCACACCGCCGACACCACCGCCCACACCCCCGGCCACACCCCCGGCGGCGCAGCCGACCACACCCCCGGCGGCATCGCCGACAACACCGCCCACAACAGCCACACCCAACCCGGCGGAAGCGGAGGCACGGGCGGCCACGGCGGCAACGACACCACCCCCACCGGCGGCACCGCGCACGGCGGTGACGGCGGCGGTGTCCCGCACCAGGGCGACGGCGGCGGCATCCCCCACCAGGGTGGCGGCGGTATCCCGCACCAGGGCGGCTCCGGCCTCCCCGACATCCCCGACAACCTCGGCCACGGCGGCCACGACGGCGGTGGCCCGGTCGCTCCCGGCCACGACGGGCGCCCGGAGCTCCCGCCGCACCGGGACAACGCGCACCAGTACACGAACGCCGAACGCAAGCAGATCATGGAGTACCAGGTCCACAGGGCGAACGACCCGGCGGACCCCTATTTCAAGAAGTACTACAACAAGCTCGGCTACCGTCTGCGGGCCGACGTGCCGGACCACACCGGCCTGGTCCCGCCGCAGCTCGTGGAAACCGCTCCCGACGTCTGGGTTCCGAAGTCGGACATTCCCCCGCCGGTTCCCCCGGACTACCTGGGCAAGGCGACCTCAGTCGATCACACCCATCCCTCCGTCACCCAGGAAATGAGGGACTCGCTCGACCAGGCGGCGAAGGACCGTCATGACGCCATCGCCAACGACAAGGGTCCGCACGACGCCTATGGAGATGCCAAGGCGGCGCACAAGGCCAGTCCTACTCCGGAAACCCAGGCAGCTCTCGACGCGGCCAAGGCGCACCACGCGCCGTTCCACGAGGCCCTTTCCAAGCAGAGTGAGGCCTACGGCGAGGCCGTGGCCCGGGAACACGCGATACCGAGGGAATTCCCCGGCGCCCAGGAACAGAAGCTGCACGGCCCTGCCAACGGCAACGACCAGTTCGACCAGGTGTACAAGCAGGGCGACCGGTACGTCGTCGTCGAGGCGAAGAGCCACGTCACCACCGACCTGGGTGAGCGTCGAATAAACGGCACGCGTGTTTCACAGGGGACGCGCGCATACTTCGAGGACATCCTCGAGCAAATGAAGAAGCGCGGGGAAAACATTCAAAGCGAAAAGGACTTGTACGAGGCACTCGACGAGGCACTGAACGCGGATCCCCCGCGGATCGACTACGTCGTCGTCAAGGGGGCCGATAACACCGGGACTTACGCCGGATACACTATCCGGCGATTCGACCTCACCAAGTGAAGGGGGATGCGATGACCGTCGTCGTGGCCGGCCATTCGGAGCCGAGGCCCGCCAGCGCGAACTGGGTCGAAGGGCTCGGTGAGCGTTTGGCCCGGGATATCGAGGCGCTCGGATCGACGCCCCGGAAGCTCGGGACCGTATGGCAGGACGCAGCCTTCTACGTCGACGCCCGCTTCCGGGTGGATCCACAGGGTGCCGAGCTGGGGACCTGGGAGGCCGTGGTCGCAGCGGCGCAGTTGGGTTCCGCGCTGTTCCGTGCGGCGCAGATGACCGAGGGGTCGACCGAGGTCCGCATTCACCATGAGATGCGTACGCTGCAGGCCACTGGCCCGACGCGCTTCACGCATGCGACGGCCTGGCTCGAGGCGTTCTGGTTCGCGATCATCACGCGTGACCAGCCGAAGATGACCGCGCTGTGCGAGGTGCCGCTCGACGTGCTCCGGGCTTCGGGCTCCGATCACGACGACTACCTCTACCACTGGGTGGCGACGCTCCAGGCGTACTGGCTCAAGCGTCCGGAACTGGTGCCGGAACTGACGCTGACGTTCCAGCGGTCGCACCCGGACGTGGCGGTCATCGCGGGGCGTGAATACATCCAGCACGTGGCCTATCCGCCGATCAACCTTTTCTACAAGTTCCTCCGGAAGGACGAGGAGGGATTCCACGCCACTCTGCTGGAGTCCCTCGAACTCCACAAGCAGTACTGGACGGCCACCCCCGAGCGGGCCGAGGACATCGACGGACTGGTGCCGATCGGCATCCTCGCCGTCGCCTGTCTCGCCTACGACGGCGGAATCCCCGTCGACGTCGCGTCCCCTTACCTGCCCGAGCACCTGCTGAAGCGTTCCTGGGTCGGCGAGTTCGAGGTCTGATGCGCACGCCGAGGCCCGCCGGGCGGCGAGGAATGGATTCCATGACGAGCCCGGTGCGGCGTATCGACACTGCGGAATCATGAACGGCTCATCCCAGATGCGGCCGGCCCGTACACCGGGCGAACGATTCAGCGCTTCGACATCGGCAAGTGACGGGGAAGAGATGCCGGTCGTCGTGGAGAGCCACGCCGGCCCCGAGCCGCAGAGCGCGGACTGGGTCCGGGGCCAGGACGAGAGGCTGGTCGCGAACATCGACGAGCTCGCCGTGCTCCCGGGCCAGCTCGGGCGGGTCTGGAGCCAGGCGGACCTGCACGTGCAGTCCCGGACCCTGGTCGATCCGACGGCCGAAGAACTGACGACGTGGGAGACCGTGGTCGACGCCGCGCAGCTCGGCTCGGCGCTGTTCCGCACGGCGGCGATGACCGAGGGCACGACGCGGGTACGCATCCACCACGAGATGCGCACCCTGCCCGCGACGGGCCCGAACCACAACGCGCGCGCCTCGGCGTGGGTCGAGGCGTTCTGGTACGCGATCATCACGCGTGACCAGCCGAGGATGACCGAGCTGTGCGAGCTGCCCCTCGACGTCCTGCGGGCCTCGGGCGCCGACCACGACGACTACCTGTACCACTGGGTGGCCACGCTCCAGGCGTACTGGCTCAAGCGGCCCGAGCTGGTGGAGGAACTGACGGCCACCTTCGACCGGTCGCACCCGGACGTCGCGGTGATCGCAGGGCGCGAGTACGTCCAGCACGTGGCGTACCCGCCGATCAACCTCTTCTACAAGTTCCTGCGCAAGGACGAGGAGGGCTTCCACGCAGCGCTCGTGGAAGCCCTGGAACTCCACAAGCGG
This sequence comes from Streptomyces sp. NPDC004667, assembly GCF_040609475.1. Lineage (NCBI taxonomy): Bacteria > Bacillati > Actinomycetota > Actinomycetes > Kitasatosporales > Streptomycetaceae > Streptomyces > Streptomyces sp. NPDC004667. Next base: position 3,056 of record NZ_JBEXKC010000072.1, read on the forward strand.
TACTGGACGGCCACCCCCGAGCGGTCCCGGGACATCGAGGGGAGGGTGCCGGTCGCGCTCCTGGCCGTGGCTTGTCTCGCCTACGACGGCGGGATCCCGGTCGGCGTCGAGTCCCCGTACCTGCCCGCGCACCTGCTGAAGCGTTCCTGGCTGGGCGAGTTCGAGGTGTGACGTGTCGCGTGTGGCGGACAAGGGGTTCACAGGGTGGTCGGGGTGACCGGGTGTGAGGAGCTCCCGGGCCTCCGGCTCACCGGGGCAGTCCGCCGAATCGATCTCATCCCAGGAAAAAGGCAGACGATGAATGTCTTCGTGGCCGGCCATTCAGAGCCGAGGCCCGCGAGTTCCGACTGGGTGACCAGGCTCGGTGAGCACCTCACGAGGGACATCGACGCTCTTGGCGCGTCTTCCCGGAATTTCGACTCTGTGTGGAGCGATGCCACCTTCTACAGCGAAGCCCGGTTCCGGGTGGACCCGCCGGGAGCCGAGCTGGCCACGTGGGAAGCCGTGGTCGCGACTGCGCAGTTGGGGTCCGCGTTGTTCCGTACGGCGGGGATGACCGAGGGGTTGGCCGAGGTGCAGATCCACCATGAGATGAGGACGCTGCAGGCGATCGGGCCGGTCCCGTACGCACACGCGCAGGCCTGGATCGAGGCGTTCTGGTTCGCGATCATCACGCGTGACCAGCCGAAGATGACAGCGTTGTGCGAGTTGCCGCTCGACGTATTGCGGGCCTCGGGCGCGGATCACGACGACTACCTGTACCACTGGGTGGCGACGCTCCAGGCGTACTGGCTCAAGCGTCCGGAACTGGTGCCGGAACTGACGCTAACGTTCCAGCGGTCGTACCCGGACGTGGCGGTCATCGCGGGGCGTGAATACATCCAGCACGTGGCCTATCCGCCGATCAACCTTTTCTACAAGTTCCTCCGGAAGGACGAGGAGGGATTCCACACGACCCTGCTGGAGGCCCTCGAACTCCACAAGCAGTACTGGACGGCCACCCCCGAACGGACCGACAGTATCCGGGGACTGGTGCCGATCGGCATCCTCGCCGTCGCCTGTCTCGCCTACGACGGCGGCATCCCCGTCGACGTCACGTCCCCGTACCTGCCCGAACACCTGCTGAAGCGCTCCTGGGTCGGCGAGTTCGAGGTCTGATGCGACCCGTCTACGCGAACAGTTCCGCGAGCGCTTCGGGGCTGATGGCGATCGGGGCCGGGCGGTAGGCCGGGGGCTTCGTGTCCGTCAGTTCGCGGACCAGGAAGTCCCAGCAGCGCGTGCGGACGTAGGACAGGCAGTCGAGGAAGCTGTGCTCGGCCCCGGGGACGATGAGCAGCTCGAAGTCCTTGTCCGCGGCGAGGAGGCGGTCGGCGAGGCGCAGGGTCTGGTCGGGGTGGACCTGGTCGTCCATTTCGCCGTGGACGAGGAGGAGTTTGCCCTCCAGCCGGTCGGCGAGGTCGACGTTGGAGGTGCGGGCCCAGGCCTCGGGGTTGTCGGCGCCGTCGTAGGTCTCGACGAAGCCCAGGTTGAAGTGGCGGGCATCGTGCGAGCCGGAGAGGGCGACCCCGGCCTTGTAGACGTCGGGGAAGTCGAGCATGGCGCGGGCCGCCGCGAAGCCGCCGCCGGAGTGGCCGAGGACGCCGGCGCGGTCCAGGTCCATCCACGGCCGGGTCAGGGCGAGCTGCCGCAGTGCCGCGGCGTGGTCGGCCAGGGAGCCGGCGTCGGCCAGGTTCCCGTACGAGGCGTCGTGGAAGGCCTTGCTGCGGCCGGGGGTGCCGCGTCCGTCCAGTGCGATCACGACGAAGCCGAGTGCGGCGAGGGGTTCGGCGTCGAGGCCCATGCCGCCGGGGTCGAAGCCGGGGGCGACCCGGGTGACCTGCGGGCCGGGGTAGAGGTTGTCCACCACCGGGTAGCGGCGGTCGGGGTCGAAGCCCCGGGGGTGGTAGAGGACGCCGTAGATGTCCGTCACGCCGTCGGCCGCCTTGACGCGGAATCGTTCCGGCGCGGTCCAGCCGGTCGCGGTGAGCCTGCTGATGCCGGCGCGCTCCAGCTCGGCCAGGACGCGGCCGGACCAGTCGAGGACGCGGGTCACCGGCGGGGTGTCCACGGTGGACGCGGAGTCGAGGAAGCAGTTGCGGCCGGGCGACGGGGTGACGACGTGGTCGAGGTCGTCGTCGGTGACCTTGGCGAAGCCGGAGCCGTCCAGGGAGGCGCGGCAGACGGTGCGCCGGTACGGGTCTTCCTCGACGAGCCCGGAGGCGGTGAAGTACACCACCCGTTCGGTCTCGTCGACGTGCAGGATCTGGCGCACCGCCCACTCGCCGGAGGTCACCCGGCCCAGGAGCGCGCCGGTGCGCAGGTCGTAGCGGTAGAGGTGGCCCCAGCCGTCGCGCTGCGAGTACCAGAGCACCTCGTCGGCGAGTACGCGGACGATGGGCGGCTCGTACGCCCACTGGTTGGGCTCGACGCGGGTGGCGCCGCTCTCGCTGAGCACGGTGGTGACCTCGCCGGTGGCCGGGTCCATCCGGTGCAGGGTGAGGGTGCGCTGGTCGCGGGGACGGTCCAGGTAGTACACGGCCGAGCCGTCCGGGGCCCACCACGCCCACTTGGTCGTGATCGGGGACAGCTGCGGCATGAGCAGCGGGTCGGCCTGGGCGCGGACGACGGTGCCGTCGGCGACGTTCAGTACGACCAGCCGGGCCAGCGGCACGTGCTCGTCGCCGGGGTAGGCGTAGCGCTGGGTGTGCAGGAGGGGCGCTCCGCCGTCGGCGGGGCGGGCTTGTACGAGGTGGGTCTCACGGACCTCGCGTTCGTCGGTCTGGTGGGCCAGGACCCGGGTGGAGTCGGGCGACCAGGCCAGCGCGGGCGGCAGGTACGGCAGGCCGATCTTGGTCAGCAGGGTGGTGTTGGCGGTGCAGTCGGGGCCGGGGCCGTACTGGTTGGCGGGTTCGCCGTCGGTGGTCAGCGGCCACTCGCGGCCGTCGGACAGCGAGCGGGCCCACAGGTCGTGCCCGCGGCGGGACACCGCGACCTTGCCGTCGGGCGAGGTGACCTCCAGGGGGCTGCCGGGCGGGGTGAACTCGGCGTGCTCGCAGACGTAGGCGTCCAGGCCGCAGCGCCAGTACGCGCCCAGCGCGAAGAACTCGACCGCGTTCGCGGCCGGCCGGAGGTCGATGGCCGCGAACGGCAGGGCCTCGGGGTCGACCGGCTGCCCGGAGGCGTCGGCCAGCGCGGCGGCGAGCCGCGCGTGGTCGAAGGCGGGCTCGCGGGTGCCCGCCGCCGGGTCGACGAGGACGAAGCGCCTGCCGGCGCCGTCGCTCACGGCGTACCAGAACCGGGCGCCCCCGTCGATCCACTGCGGCCTGATCTTGTCGGCGGTGACGAGCTCGCCGGGGCGGGCGAGGCGGCTGAGGAGCAGTTCGGCGGCCTGGTAGTCCTGATCGGTGGTCATTCTTCTCGCCCTTTACCGGAGTGGGAGTCGTTGCTGAGAGGTGGGGGTGGTCGTCACAGGCTGCTGGCGGTGATGTCCCCGTGGTCGGTGGTCGCGCGGATGGTGAGGCCGGCGGTGCCCCCGGTGTTCGCGAGACCGTTCTGGATGCGGCCGTGGCCGGTGCCGGCGTCGAGGGAGGCGCTGACGCCCCGGGCGGCGCCGACGGTCACGTCGCCGGCCCGGGTGCGCAGGGTGAGGGTGCCGTCGTGGGCCTCCGCGACGCGGATGTCGCCCTTCTGGGTGCTGATGTCGGCGTCACCGCGCAGGCGGCCGACGCGGATGTCGCCGGCGAGGGCGGTGAGGCGGGCGCCCTCGGCCCCGTCGAGCTCGATCGAGCCCTGGGCGACCTCGAAGGAGACCTCGCCGAGGCGTCCGACACCGCGGAGTTCGCCGGCGGCGGCCTTGGCCTCGACGCGGGAGCCGGCGGGCAGCTGGACGGTCACCTCGATGGAGCCGGTGGCGCCGAGGACCTGGTTCTTCGGCGCCGGGGTGGTGATCCGCAGGACGCCGTCGTGGAAGTCGACGGTGGTCTGCTGCGCGGTCTTGACGTCGCGGCTCCTGGAGGCGTTCGAGGGCAGGATCTCGACGGTGGTGTCGTCCCGGTCGGTGGCGATGAAGCGGACGCGTCCGGCGGGGACGTCGAGGACGGTGGAGACCGGGGCGGGGGTCTGGAACTTCTGCATGACGGTGCTTCCTTCGGCTGGCTTCGTTTGACTGGCTTCGTTTCCGACTCCGCAAAAGCTACGTTGCGTTCGCAGAAGCGGCAACAGACTCGTTGCGAAGGAATCGCATTTGCGCAGCTCAGATACCGAATATCGTTGCAACGGCTTGGGGTTTAACGCAACAATCGCGACCGCGAGCGTTGCAATGAATTGAGAGTGAACGCTATGCTGAGACTCCGGGGCCACGAAGGGCCGCTGAGGGCCGCCGAAGGCCACGCACGAAGGAGACCGCGATGCCGGGAGGCAGGCTCACCCAGCAGGAACGCCAGCAGATCGCGCTGGGGGTGGCCGACGGCCTCGCCTACGCGGAGATCGCCAGGCGCCTCGACCGCCCCACCTCGACGGTCACCCGCGAGGTCATGCGCAACGGGGGCCCCACCGGCTACCGCGCCGACCTCGCCCAGCGCGCCACCGAACGCCGCACCCACCGGCGCGGCCAGACCGCGGCCCGTACCCCCCAGACGCCCCCGCCGGCGCACGGGCGCGACCCCGAGGCGCTGCGCGCGTACGAGGAGACGTTCACCACCGTCCTCGTGCAGTCGGGCATGCCCACGATGATGGCCCGGGTGCTGACCTGCCTGTTCACCACCGACGAGGGCAGCCTCACCGCGTCGGAGCTCGTCCAGCGCCTCCAGGTCAGCCCGGCGTCCGTCTCCAAGGCGATCAGCTACCTCGACGGCCAGGGCCTGGTCCGCCGCGAACGCGACGAACGGCGGCGCGAGCGCTACGTCGCCGACAACGACGTCTGGTACCAGTCGATGATGGCCAGCGCCCGCGGCACCGCCGTGCTCGCCGAGACCGCCCGTCAGGGCGTCGGCATCCTCGGCGCCGACACCCCCGCCGCGGTCCGCCTCGAAAACATCGCCCGCTTCGTCGACTTCGTCTCCGAGAGCATCTCCCGCGCCGCCGACCAGGCGCGCGACATCCTCCACCCGAAGCCCGAGGGCACCCCGGCCGAGGGCACCCCGGCCGACGCCGCCCAGGCCGAGGCCGCGCCGGCCGACACGGCCCAGGCCGACACCGCCGCGCCGGGCCCGGACCGCGGATAGCCGGCCGTGACGCGCGCGTGCGGCCGGGGCCGCGGAACGGGACCGCCCTAAGGGGTGTCCCGTTCCGCGGCCTCGGCCGTCTCCGCGAGGAGCTTGATGCGGGCCAGGCGGCGGTCCCAGTCGGCCGCGAGGGCGGCCATCCAGCGGGCCGTCGCGTCCAGCGCCGCGGGCCGGACCGCGTACCGCACCTCACGCCCCACCCGCCCCCCGCGCACCAGACCGGCGGCCTCCAGCACCGCGAGGTGCTTGACCACGGCCTGGCGCGAGACGGGGACCCCCTCGGCGAGGGCGGTCGCGCTGGCCTCGCCCCGCGCGGCGAGGAGGTCGAGCAGCAGGCGCCGCGTGGGGTCGGCGAGCGCGGCGAGTACGCAGTCCACGCCCTCCGCGCCGCCCGGGCTCGGATCCGTCACGCCGAGGACTCCTCGGCCCGCTTCTTGAACGCGTCGAGCACCTGCGGCCAGCCGCCGGTGTTGTCCTTCAGCGCCTTGGCGCGCACTTCCTCGGCCCCGGCGAGCTGCGAGAAGCCGCTCTCGACGACGCGCAGCCGCGTCCCGTCGCCCTCCGGCGTCAGGGTGAACTCCACGAGGGTGGTGTTGTCCCCGCGCAGTTCCTCGCCCGGGAAGGCGCTGGCCCAGCGGTACGCGACGTACGTCGGCGGCTCCACCTTCTCCACGCGCACCGGGAAGTCCCCGTACTTGGGGTTCTTCGCCAGCATCGACTCGCCCTCCCGGGCGACGGTCCCGGCCACGCTCTCCGGTTCGGCCACCCAGAACCCGGGTTCGGTCACCAGCGACCAGACCCGCTCCAGCGGCGCTTCGATCAGGGTTTCGCGTTCGATCCTGTCCTGGATCATGACGAGCCTCTTTCCTCGACACCTCGACACCATTGATGCAACTCCAGGGTTGCACCTGACCCCCCTCTGGCGCAACCGGAGGGTTGCACCTCATGGCCGGATGCCCTGCTCCGGCCGGAGCCCCGGCCACGGTCACGCCCCTGTGGACAGGCGGTCCTCCAGTTCTCGGGGGAGCGGGTAGACGCGCTCCGCGGGGAGCAGTCGCCGGGACTTCGCGGAGTGCCCGGCGCGGATCAGGGACGCGGCCTTGCGGACCTGTGGGGTGAGGTCGGTGAGGCCGACGACCCAGTCGTCGGCGAACGTGCGGATCAGGTCCCGGCCGATGCCGACCTGGATGCTGTAGTGGTTGAGCGCCGCCCCGCGCGCCGACCGCTCCGGGTCCCACTGGACGTGCACGGCCGCCCCGGCCACGGCGGCCGGGTCCGCGGTCGTGAGCACCGCACGGGAGAGGGCGTGCTCCCAGCCCTCCCGGGTCATCCGCACCGCGAGGACGCGCTCCTGGCCGGGTTTGCGGGCCCAGTTGCTACGGTGCATCAGCCACGTGAACGACGGCTTGATCCACGTCATCCGGTGGAACGAGAACGGCGGGACGAAGCGGCCCGCCCGCAGCGCCGCGTCGGCGATGGCGGGCGCGTACGCCTGGTAGACCACGATCGTGTGGGCGTCGTAGTCGGCACGGATCTGATGCTGGGGCGCCATGAGCCGCACCCTGCCACCCGTCCCATCGGCCCCGCGAGCCGTTTTCGCGGGCCGGCCCGCCCCCGGAGCCGCGCGGGTGGCGCGCCCGGACGGGAAGCTGCGGGTGGCGGCGTGCGTTCGTGCGCACCCCGAGCGCGGCACGGCAGCCGCCACCCCACGACCCGCACTCGTCAAGGCAGGAAACACTCCCTTGGCGTCCCCTCGCGACGAATCGCTCAACACAAGGGTGATCAACAGGTGACGAACCGTCAACACCTCGTTAGAGGTACACGCGCGGTTCCCGCCTCCGGGCAAATTCTTGGTCGGGGCGCACGGCGGGCGCCGGCGGTTCCGCGCGGTCGATCTCGCACCAGATCCGTTTGCCCGCGCCCTCGCGCTGCCAGCCCCACCGGTCGGCGAGCCCGTCCACCAGCTCCAGCCCGCGCCCGCCCGTGTCCTCGCCGCAGGCCTGCCTGCGGGCCGGCGCCCGGTCGCTCGTGTCGGCGACCTCGACCCGCACGCCCGGCCCGCCGAACAGCATCCGCAGCACGGCCGGACAGCCCGTGTGCACGACCGCGTTCGTGACCAGCTCGGAGATCAGCAGGACCAGCGTCTCGGCGAGCGGCTCGTCGTCCCCTATGCCGGACCACGCCAGCCTGGACCGGGCCCACCGGCGGGCCCGGCCGACCTCGGCGGGATCCGGTCCTACCTCAAGCTGCACCTGAAGCACCTGCACCGCTCACACCATCCGAACCGGCGGACACTTCGCCTCGCGACGGGGCGGGACCACCATTCGTGATCCCCTTGCCGAGCAGCATGGTTGACATACAGTCACCACAACAAGCGCTTCGGGCATATTCCAGCGCGAAGGAGTAGGCGTGGTGCATACTGTGCGGCGCTCGCGCCGCTCAACCGCTCGCATTCGTGGGAGCGTACCGGAGCACACCCCTGCCTCCGGCCCGGATCGGGGTGGCCGAAGGACACAAACCGATATCAACTCTCTGTAATCGGACATGCGTCCCGCGTCGTTCCTCCCGTGCCCCGCCCGTGCCCCGGTCTGGCCCGCCCCGGCCCGCCCCGCCCCGACCGGGCCCGCGCGGCCCCGCTCCCGTCACAGCCTGCTACCTACGGCACCGCCTCCTCCAGCAGCCGCTCCGCCAGGAACTCCTGCGCCCGCGCCGCCGTTCCCCACTGCCGCGCCCGCACCCACGCCCGCTTCAGGTGCAGGTGCACGTCCGCCTCCCAGGTGAAGCCCATCCCGCCGTGCACCTGGAGGCAGTCCCGTGCGCCCCGCAGCGCCGCCTCGTCGGCCAGCAGCTTGGCCGCCGCGATCTCCGCGGCGTCCGCCGTCACCGCCGCCGCGTAGACCGCCGTACGGGCCAGCTCCGCCCGCACCAGCATGTCCGCGCACAGGTGCTTGACCGCCTGGAACGCCCCGATCGGCTGCCCGAACTGCTCGCGCTCCCCCGCGTACCGCACCGCCAGCTCCACCGTCCGCAGCGCGCTGCCGACCTGGAGGGCCGCCGTCAGCAGCGCCCCCTCCTCCCGGTACACCTCCACCCGCGCGCCCCCGGCCGGTTCCGCCCGCCACAGCGGGGTCAGCGGGTCCGCCGAGCGCACCGGGGTCCCGGCGGGGAGCGGGTCCGCCCCGAGCACCGCGTCGGCGTCGCCCAGGTGCGCCACCAGCGGCCCGTCCAGGTCGAAGGCGGTGACCACGGCCGTCCCCTCCGCCGCGCCGGGAACCGTCCCGGCGGCCAGGTGGGTGGCCACCAGCGGCCCCGGCAGCAGGGCCCGCCCGGCCTCCTCGAAGACGAGGACCGCCTCGGGCAGGCCGAGCCCGACCCCGCCCCGCTCCTCCGGCAGGCGCAGCGCGAAGAAACCCGCCGCGCCCAGCTCCCGCCACAGGGCCCGGTCCAGGGCGCCGTCGGCGTCCACGGACGCCCGCAGGGCCTCGCGCCCGTACCGTCCGGCGAGCAGTTCCCGTACGCCCGTCCGCAACGCCCGCTGGTCCTCGGTCGGCTGGAAGTCCACGGCGCTCACCGCCCCTTCGGAAGGCCGAGGATCCGCTCGGCGACGATGTTGCGCTGGATCTGCGAGGTGCCCGCCGCGATCGTGTACGAGAGGGACGAGAGCCGGTCCAGGGTCCACTCCTCCTCCAGCGAGAGGGAGTCCGCGCCCAGCACCTCCGCGGCCGCGTCGTAGAGCTCCTGGCGGGCGTGGGAGTACGCCAGCTTGAAGACGCTGCCGCCCGTGCCGGGGACGCCGCCGCTGCGCTGCGCCTCGCTGACGTTCCACTGCGTCAGCCGCCACAGGGCCCCGAACTCCCCGTGCAGCCGCCCCAGGGTGCGCCGCAGCACGGGGTCGTCCCAGCGGCCGTTCGCCTTCGCGGTACGGGCCAGCAGCCCCAGGGTGCGCCGGCAGGCGACGACCTCGCCGACGAAGGCGGTGCCCCGTTCGAAGGACAGGGTCACCATCGTCACGCGCCAGCCGTCGTTCTCCGCCCCGACCCGGTTGGCGACCGGGACCCGCACCTCGTCGAGGAACACCTCCGCGAACTCGGCCGACCCGGCGAGGGTGCGCAGCGGCCGGACCGTGATCCCGGGCGCGTCCATCGGCAGGGCCAGCCAGGAGATCCCGCGGTGCCTGGGGGCCTGCGGGTCCGTGCGCACCAGCAGCTCGCACCAGTCGGCGACCTCCGCGTGCGAGGTCCAGATCTTCGATCCGGTGACGACGTACGCGTCCCCGTCGCGCACCGCCCGCGTGCGCAGGGAGGCCAGGTCGGAGCCGGCGCCGGGCTCGCTGAAGCCCTGGCACCACACCTCGTCGCCGCGCAGGACGGGCGGCAGCCAGCGGGCGCGCTGCCCGGCGGTGCCCTCGGCGGCGATGGTCGGTCCGGCGTGCAGCAGGCCGACGAAGTTCGCGCCGACGTAGGGGGCGCCGGCGCGCTCGGTCTCCTCCAGGAAGATCAGGTGCTGGGTCGGGGTGGCGCCGCGCCCGCCGGCGTCGACGGGCCAGTGCAGGCCCGCGTACCCGGCGTCGTACAGCCTGCGCTGCCAGCCCAGGTCGTAGGCGCGGCGGCCGGGCCAGTCGTCCGGGGAGGGCCTGGCGGGCAGCTCGGGCAGGGTCTTGCCCAGCCACTCGCGCAGCCGGGCCCGGAAGTCCCGTTCCTCCTCGGTGGGGGTGAGGTCCATCAGGTGAGGTCCAGGCCGAGCATGCGGATGGCGTTGCCGCGCATCAGTTTGTGGACGGTCTCGGCGTCGAGGTCCTTCACGTGGTCGAGGGCGACCTCCCTGGTGTGCGGGAAGGTCGAGTCCACGTGCGGGTAGTCGGTCTCGAAGGTGGCGTTGTCGCGGCCGACGACGTCGAGGGAGGCGATCCCGTGCTTGTCGCGGAAGAAGCAGCAGTAGATCTGGCGGTAGTAGTACGTGGACGGCGGTTCGGGGATCAGGTCGCGGACCCCGCCCCAGGCGCGGTGCTCGCGCCAGACGTCGTCGGCGCGTTCGAGGGCGTACGGGATCCAGCCCATCTGGCCCTCGCTGTAGGCGAGGGTGAGCCTCGGGAACTTCACCAGGACCCCGCTGAAGAGGAAGTCCATCATCGAGGCCATGGCGTTGTTGAAGCTCAGCGAGGCCTGGACGGCGGGCGGGGCGTCCGGGGAGGCGGCGGGCATCTGGGACGAGGACCCGATGTGCATGTTCACGACCGTGCCGGTCTCCTGGCAGACGGCGAAGAAGGGGTCCCAGTAGCCGGAGTGGATGGACGGCAGGCCCAGGTGGGTGGGGATCTCGGAGAAGGTCACCGCGCGGACGCCGCGGGCGGCGTTGCGGCGGATCTCGGCGACGGCGAGGTCGATGTCCCAGAGCGGGATGATGCACAGCGGGATGAGGCGGCCGCCGCTGTCGCCGCACCACTCCTCGACCATCCAGTCGTTGTAGGCGCGCACGCAGGCGAGGGCGACCTCCTTGTCGTGGGCCTCGGCGAAGGTCTGGCCGCAGAAGCGCGGGAAGGTGGGGAAGCAGAGGGAGGCCTCGACGTGGTTGAGGTCCATGTCGTCGAGCCGCGCCTTGGGATCCCAGCAGCCGCGGCGCATCTCCTCGCGGGTGATGCCCTCCAGGGTCATGTCGTCGCGGTCGAAGCCGACGGCGGCGATGTTGCGCTTGTACGGGAACTTCAGGTCCTCGTAGATCCACCAGTCGGTCGGCGGGCCGTCGGGGTCCATGGAGATGACGTACTTGCCGCCGGTGTAGACGAGTTCGCCGATGCCCGCCGTGAGGGCCTTGGGGCCGCGGTCGCGGTACTTGGCCGGCAGCCACACGTCGAACAGGTGGGCCGGTTCGATGACGTGGTCGTCGACGCTGATGATCCGAGGCAGTTCCATGGTCTCCCCAATCCGATCTGATGGATCGTCAGAAACAAGCTAGCCCCGCCACCCCTGGACCGACAAGCGTCCGAGGCCTACGCTCTGCGCTTGATCTGACTATCCGTCAGACTCGTTGGCCACCGTCGACTGCCACGCCCAGGGGAGGTCCGGGATGACGGACATCGGGACGGATCCGAGCAGCTGCGCGACCCTGTGGGAACTGGTCTGCCGGCGGGCCGCCCGCACCCCGGACGCACCCGTCCTCATCGAGGCCGCCGAGGACCCCGCCGACGACCGCGTCCTGACCTTCGGCGCGCTGCGCGAGCGCGCCGAACGCGCCGCGGCCGGCCTGTACGGCCTGGGGGTGCGCCCCGGCACGGTCGTCGCCTGGCAGCTGCCCACCCGCATCGAGACGGTGCTGCTCTCGCTCGCCCTGGCCCGGATCGGCGCCGTCCAGTCGCCGGTGATCCCCTTCTACCGCGACCGCGAGGTGGGCTTCGCGCTGCGCGAGGCCAAGGCCGAGTTCTTCGCCGTGCCCGGCGTCTGGCGCGGCTTCGACCACGGCGCGATGGCCGCCCGGATCGGCGCCCGCGGGGTCTTCGAGGCCTACGGCTCCCTCCCCGACGGCGACCCCGCCGTCCTGCCCCCGCCGCCGGCCGACGGGACCTCCGTACGGTGGATCTACTGGACCTCCGGCACCACCTCCGACCCCAAGGGCGTCCTGCACACCGACCGCTCGCTCATCGCGGGCGGCACCTGCCTCGCCGACGCGCTGCGGCTGACCCCCGCCGACGTCGGCTCGATCGCGTTCCCGTACGCGCACATAGGCGGCCCCGACTACCTGGTGATGCTGCTGCTGTACGGGTTCCCCGCGGTGCTCTTCGAGAAGTTCGCGCTGCCCGACGCACTGGACGGCTACCGGCGCCACGGCGTCACCGTCGCGGGCGGCTCCACCGCCTTCTACTCCCTCTTCCTCGCCGAACAGCGCAAGGACCCCGGGACGCGGCTCATCCCCACCCTGCGCCTGCTGGCCGGCGGCGGCGCCCCCAAGCCCCCGGAGATCTACCACGCGGTGGTGCGCGAACTGGGCTGCCAGCTCACCCACGGGTACGGCATGACCGAGGTCCCGATGATCACCATGGGCTCCCCGGACGACACCCCGGAGAACCTCGCCACCACCGAGGGCCGCCCCCCGCGCGGCATGTCCGTCCGCATCACCACCCCCGACGGCACCCCCCTGCCCGCCGGGACCGACGGGGAGGTGCGGCTGCGCGGCGAGGCCGTCTGCCGGGGCTACCTGGGCCGCGAGGACTCCGCGGAGGTCTTCGACGCCGACGGCTACCTGATCACCGGCGACCTCGGCCACCTCACCGCCGACGGCCACCTGGTCCTCACGGGCCGCAGCAAGGACGTGATCATCCGCAAGGGCGAGAACATCTCCGCCAAGGAGATCGAGGACCTCCTGCACCTGCTCCCGGCCGTGGGCGACGTCGCCGTCATCGGCCTGCCCGACCCCGAACGCGGGGAGCGCGTCTGCGCCGTGATCGAGCAGCCCGCGGGGGCGGCGCCGCTGACCCTGCCCCAGCTGACGGCCCACCTGCGGGCCCAGGGCCTGTCCCCGCACAAGCTCCCCGAGCAGCTGGAACTGGTCGACGCCCTGCCCCGCAACGACGCCCTGCGCAAGGTCCTCAAGTACCGGCTGCGGGAACGCTATTCACGCCCCTGACGGGCCCCGCTGACACCAAGGTGCCAGGCCTCTTGGTGCCGGTCGAAAGACCTTCCTCGGGGCTTCCCGGCCCAGCAGGATGGTGCTCACCGGAACGGCGGCGGGAACGAAAAACCCCAGGCCGGGGCCCACGAGGGCCGGCCAGCCGCCTCCGGCGAAACCGTCCGAAAACACGTCAGAAGCCCGGGGGCACAGCCATGCCGAAAACCACTCGCACGCACCGCAGCGACTGCGCCGCCGGCGACGTCATCGGCTGGGACTGACCCCCGTGCTCCTCGTCCGCACGCCCCTCCACAGCGACACCGGGGCACCGGGTACGGAGAGCGGCGCGAGCCTCCTCCAGGACGCCCTGTGGGCCCACGCCGGCCCGCACCACGCCCTGGAACACGTACGGGTCCGCCCGGTACCGCAGGGCCTGCACGTCGCACTGTTCGTCCGGGCGCAGGACACGGCCACCGCCACCGCGAAGGCCCACGACCTCCTCGCCCGCGTCCTCGCCACCGGCGCCGCCCGCGGCTACACCCCGGACCCGCTGATCCACCACTGATCCACCACAGATCCACCGAACCACCGCACCACCGCCACGGCCCCGCGCCGTGCGCCGTGCGCTCCGGCCGCCGGCCGTCCGACCGCTGTTCCTGCAGGGCAGCCGTCACCACCGGCGACCAGGCCACCGCGCCGTCCGCCCCCACCCGGGCCCCGGACGAGCACGCGAACCGGCCCACACCACTTGGCAACACCCGCAGCACCCCTCGTCCTTCATCCCCGGCCCTGACGCCTCGGGCCGCCCTGTTCTCACGGAGACACCACCATGACCTCGCGTCGCTCCTCCCGCATGCTCACCGTCGCCCTCACCACCTTCGTCGCCGCGCCGATGCTGGCCGTCGCCCTGCCCGCCGTCTCGGCGCAGGCCGAGTCCCAGACCGTCGCCTCGATCGCCCGTGGCCAGGTCGGTGGCACGTGCGGTGACTACAACTGCCAGTACCCCGGCGCCTGGTGCGCCGAGTTCACCCGCTGGGTGTGGAACAAGGCCGGCGCGAACACCTCCGGCATCAGCGCGGCGGCCGTCAGCATCTACCAGTACGGCAAGAACAAGGGGACGCTGCACGGCAGCCCGCAGGTCGGCGACGCGGTCCTCTACGACAAGGACGGCAGCCTGAACGACGGCGACGCCGACCACGTCAACATCGTCGTCGCGGTCGACGGGGACAACATCCAGACCGTCGGCGGCAACGAGAGCGGCGGCGTGCGCTTCCGCAGCTGGTTCAACTGGAAGACCAACTCCAGCCCGGTGGGTGCGGGCCGCGCCCTGGCCTTCGTCGGCCCGTCGGGCCTGTCCGAGACCCCCACCGCGCCGGTCAGCAAGGCCGGTGACCTCTTCCACGCCACCCGTCTGGTCGACGGCAGCTGGGAGGGCTTCGCCCCGCTGAACGGCTTCGGCGGCGCGGCGTTCTTCAACGCCTCCCAGGAGTCCATCGCGGCGACCCCGGACGGCTCGACGCAGACCCTGGCCACCGGGAACGACGGCAACCTCTACCACACCGCCCGCTACGCGGACCGTTCCTGGACGGGCTGGGCCAAGGTCGACGGTTACGACGGCGCCGCGAACTTCGGTGCCAAGGACCAGGCGATGGCCGGCATGCCCAACGGCGACGCCCAGCTCATGGCCATCGGCAACGACGGCAAGATCTACCA
>NZ_JBEXKC010000072.1:17727-40569 GCF_040609475.1 Streptomyces sp. NPDC004667
TGGCAGGGCTGGTGGGCCACCGGAATGGGCGCCCAGAAGGTCGCCATCGCAGGCCTGAACGACGGCAGCGCCCAGATGCTCGCCACCCGCAACTGATCACCCCACCACCCCGTACGCGGCTCCCTCCCCCAGGACGGAGCCGCGTACGCGCGTTTCCCTACAGCCGGCTCAGCGAAGCCGCCGCGAACAGGACGTCGCGGATCGCCTCGCGGTCGCCGGTCTGGCCGACGGCGGCGTCCTCCGGGGAGATGTGCCCGGCGGCGAGCTGGCAGAACTCGACGCCGTCCAGCGCGACCTCCGCCACCGTGTGCTCCCGCGACGGCTTCGCCGCCGGGGAGTCCAGGGCGATGTCCCAGGAGCCGCCGCCCGCCCCCTCGATCTCCAGGTGCAGGGTCCGCCCCGGAGCGCCCGCCGCGACCAGGCCGCGGGCCGGCGCCGCCAGTCCCGCGCGGCGCCGGCCCGCCAGGGCGGTGGGCAGCAGCCGCGCCGCGAGGTCGATCATGCGGTGCAGGTGCGGTCCCGACGGCGGCCCGTACGGGTAGTCCACGGCCTCGGCGATGTCCGCGGCGTGCACCCAGCACTCGAAGGCCCGCTCCAGGAACGCGTCGGCCAGCGGCAGCGCGAAGCCGCCGTAGTCGACGGCGAGTTCGCCGGCGCCCCGGCCCGCGAAGGAGACGGTACGGACCAGGGTGTGGCCCTGCTCCCGCCAGGGATCGCGGACCGCGCCGGTACCCGGATGGGCGCCGGAACTCCAGAAGTGCTCCGTACGCCCCTCGGGACCGCCCGGGGGTGCGTGCGGCCCCAGCGGATCGTCGAGGCCGAGGGCGGCGGCGACGAGGCCGTCCACCGTCAGCAGGTGGCCGATCACCCCGGACACGGTGGTCCGGCGGGTGCGGCGGCGCTCCTCCTCGAACCACTTCAGCCGGACCGGGGTGTCCCACTCCGCCTCGCCGAAGTCGCGCAGCAGCGCGTCGAGGCGCGCCGTCTCGGTGTCGTACGGGCCCGCCCACACCGGTACCGGGATGCGGGCGGGGCGCTTGCCCAGGCAGTCCTCCAGCACCCGTGAACGCAGCAGCGGCTTGAGGTCGAGGGTGTCCTCGGGGTGCAGCAGCCCCACGGCGTCCCGCAGCCGCAGCGCCTCCTCGGCGCAGGGCGCGCACTCGGTGAGGTGGTCCTCCACGGCCTGGGTCTCCTCGGCGGAGCAGGCGGCGAGCGCCCACGCTCCGAGCAGGGACTTCAGTACGCGGTGCGGGGGCGGCGGCACGGGCGCCGACGGGAGCGGCGCCACGGCTTCGGGGGCGGGGGCCGGCGGTTCGAGGTCGTCTCCGGCGGGGCGCGGTCCCGGTATCCGCGAGGGGCAGGGTCCTCCCGGGGGAGGACGTTGGCGGTCGACAGCAGCTGGAGGCCGAGCCGCAGTCGGCGGCGCGCCTCGTCCTCGCTGATCCGCAGGTCGGCGGCGGCCTGCCGGTAGTCGCGCCGCTTGAAGTAGGCGAGTTCCAGGGCGGCGCGCAGCGGCGCGGGCATGGAGGTGACGATGTAGTCGGCACGGGCCGCGGCGTTGGCGCTGCGCACCTTCTGCTCCAGCTCCTCGTGGGAGCCGCGGCCGCATTCGACCTGGCGCAGCCGGTCGACGGCCTGGCCCTGGGTGATCCGGGCGACCCAGGAGCGCATGGAGCCCTGCTTGGGGTCGTAGGCGTCGGGGTTCTCCCAGATGTAGCCGAAGACCTCGCGGGTGATCCGGTCCGCGGCCTTCTCGTCGCCGAGCACCCGGTGCGCCAGGCCGTGCACGAGGGAGGCGAAGCGGTCGTAGAGCTCGCCGAGCGCGGCGGCCTCACCGCGGGCGAGGCGCTGCTGCATGCGACGGTCCCAGCGCGGTGGAACGTCCTTCGCCATGCTTCCTCCCGCCGTGTGCCGACCCGTCAAATGTAGTGCGCAACCGATGGAACGCGCCTGTTTTGGGGGAACCCCGTCCGCGGACCGCGGCCCGCGTGCTAGGGGCGCTGTGGGCACAGGTGTACGCGCCCTGGCGCGCTCCCCGTGCGCGGGTTCGATGCGGCCACCTCCTTGACCGCTTCGCTTAACGCTCAGGCCACCGAGGCCTTACGCTCCTGCCTGTCTTGAACTGCACTCCCTCGCACATGTGAAGGCGGAACTCCGCATATGGACAGCGCAGAATACGAGCGCAAGATCGCCGCCCGATTCGCCACTTTCGACCAGGACGGATCCGGCTACATCGATCGGGAGGACTTCAGTACGGCGGCCAGGGCCGTACTGGCCGAGTTCGGCACCACCGCGCGGTCGGACAAGGGACAGGCCGTGTTCAACGGCGCGGAGGCGTTCTGGCAGGGGATGGCCGGGATCGCCGACGTGGACGGGGACCAGCGGGTCTCCCGGGAGGAGTTCGTCACCGGGGCGGCGAAGCGGCTGCGGGACAGCCCCGACCGGTTCGCGGAGATCGCGCGCCCGTTCCTGGCCGCGGTGATCGCGGTGGCCGACGAGAACGGCACGGGCGCCGCGACCCCGGAGGCCGCGGCCCGGGTCCTGCGGGTGCTCGGCACGGCGCCGGAGCTGGCCGGCCCGGTGGCGCGGGCGCTGGACGCGGACGGCGACGGCCGGATCTCCGAGGACGAGATCCTGGCGGCCTTCGCGGGCTACTGCGGGGTGGAGGCACCCGACGCGTGACAGCGCGCGCGGCGGGCCGGGCGGACAGCGCCCGGCCCCCGCGAGGGCTCGCTACGCGAAGACGACGGTGCGGCTGCCGTTCAGCAGGACGCGGTGCTCGCTGTGCCACTTCACCGCGCGGGCGAGCGCCTGGCACTCCACGTCGCGGCCGATGGCGACCAGCTGGTCGGGCGTGACCTCGTGGCCGACGCGCTCGACCTCCTGCTCGATGATCGGGCCCTCGTCGAGGTCGGCGGTCACGTAGTGCGCGGTGGCGCCGATGAGCTTCACACCGCGGGCGTGCGCCTGGTGGTAGGGCTTGGCGCCCTTGAAGCTCGGCAGGAAGGAGTGGTGGATGTTGATGATCCGCCCGCTCAGTTCCTTGCACAGGGTGTCGGACAGCACCTGCATGTAGCGGGCGAGGACGACGAGCTGGACGTCCTGCGCGCGGACCAGTTCCAGCAGCTGCGCCTCGGCGTCCGCCTTGGTGTCCTTGGTGACCGGGATGTGCACGAAGGGCACGTCGTACGAGCCGACCAGCTCGGCGAAGTCGGTGTGGTTCGAGACCACGGCCGCGATCTCCACGGGCAGCGCGCCGATCCGCGAGCGGAACAGCAGGTCGTTCAGGCAGTGGCCGAACTTCGACACCATGAGGACGATCCGCATGCGCTCGTCGGAGCGGTGGATCTGCCAGTCCATGCGGAAGGAGTCGCCGATCGCGGCGAAGCTCGCGCGCAGCTTCTCGACGGTGACAGCCTGCTCGGCCTCGAAGTGCACCCGCATGAAGAAGAGCCCGGTCTCCCGGTCTCCGAACTGCTGGCTGTCCACGATGTTGCAGCCGGTCATGAAGAGGTAACTCGACACGGCGTGCACGATGCCCTGCTTGTCGGGGCAGGACACGGTCAGGACGTACTGGGGCTGGGCAGTGGCCTCGGGCTGCGGGTCGCTCATGACGGCATAGCCTTTCACACCGCGCGGGTGAGCATCCTCAGTACGTCGAGCGAGGTGGGCGGCTCGTCCGGATCCTCCCCGTCCGCCGTCGACATCCGTACGTGCGCCTCGCGCGAGGCCCGTACCGCCTCGGGCCAGGCGTGGTGTTCCAGGTACGTGGAGACGGGCGCGTCGGGCCCGACCTGGTGCAGGATCCGCAGCACCCGCAGGACGGCGAGGTCCACGAGGGCGGCCTCCTGCGCGTCCCGGAAGATCGTGCCGACGTACTTGTCGGCGGACCAGCTGTCGAGCCAGGTGTCCTCGACGAGCCGGTACACGGCGTCGGTGACGTCCCCGTAGCCTTCCGCGCCGGTCAGCCAGACCTCCTCCTGGAACACCGGGTCGGAGAGCATGTGCAGCGCCGAGCGCACGTTCGCGCGCCAGCGCCACCACGGCATGTCGTTGAGGGGCATGCCGCCCATGGTGGAGGAGCGGCCGCCGCGGCGGGAAGAGTTCTTCGAACCTTGGGCGAATGTCACGCTTTCGATCGTACGTTCCCCCGTGGCGCGATCTTGAAGCGCCTGCGGCCGGTTACTCCCCGGCAATTCACCTGGGCGTCACCCGATGTTGTGTACACCTCACCGCCCAGTTCCCCGGCGAGCGGAATGGTCGGTGGACATGACCGATCGCCGACGCGCAACTGCCATGTTCCGCCTGCTCCTTGCCTCGGCGGTGGGCGCGTGTCTCACCACCGCGTGCGGGGTGCTCCCCGGGGGCTCGGGGGGCTCCGGGGGCACCCTCACGGTCATGACGTTCGCCCCGATGAACAGCAAGGCGACCAACATGCCGGGAATGCCCGGAATGGCGAAGGCCTACGAGCGTTGGGTCAACGCCAACGGCGGCATCCACGGCCACAAGCTGCGCGTCCTGACCTGCAACGAGAAGAACACCCCGACCGGCGCCGCCGACTGCGCCCGCCAGGCCATCGCCGAGAAGGCCGTCGCCGTCGTCGGCTCGTACAGCCAGCACGGACGCGCCTTCATGGCCCCGCTGGAGGCCGAGGGCATCCCCTTCATCGGCGGCTACGGGGTCTCCTCCGAGGAGTTCCAGAGCCCCCTGTCCTACCCCGTCAACGGCGGCCAGCCCGCCCTGCTCGCCGGCGCCGGGCACCAGCTCGGCAAGGCCTGCTCGCAGGTGTCGCTGGTACGCCCGGACACTCTGGTCGGGGACTCCATGCCGGTCCTGCTGAACGCGGGGCTGCGGGCCAACAAGATGCCGGACGCCTCCGACATCCGGGCCGCCGAGGACTCCGCGGACCTGACCCCGCAGGCGCGCGAGGCACTGGCCGACGGATCGGCGGGCGGCCCGGCCAAGGACTCCAAGGAGACGGCGAAGGGGGGCTCCAAGGACGGCACGGCCAAGGACACCGGCGCGGGGACCGGGGCCGGGGCAGCCCCCAAGGAGGGCAAGCCCTGCGTCACGGCCGTCCTCGGCGAGCGCACCGAGACCTTCTTCGACGCCTTCCGCCGCCTCGACACCCAGCACCGCGACCCGCAGATCGCCTCCGTCCTCGGCAGTGTCAGCCAGGCCCTCGTCGACCGCACCGGCGGCAAGGAGAGCCCCTTCGAGGGCGCGTTCGTCACCAGCTGGTACCCGGTCTCGACCGACCCGCTGTGGGCCCCGATGCGGAAGGTGATCACCGAGCAGGCGTTCGGCGACGACACCGTCGACCCCGACGACAGCGGGGCGCAGACCACCTGGATCGCGTACACCGTGCTGAACGAGGTCGTGCAGCGCTTCAAGGAGGACGAGGACGTCACGGCCCGCAAGCTGGCCCGGGCGCTCAACGAGTCCCAGGGCGTCAAGACGGCCGGCCTCACCCCCGACCTCAGCTGGCGTTACCAGGACATGCGGGCCGTGGCCGGCTTCCCCCGCCTGGTCAACGGCCGGGTCAGCTTCCAGATCGTCCGGGCGGGCCGCATCGTCGACCAGCCCGGCGAGTCCGCCCAGGACATGACCTCGACCCTGGAACAGGCTCCCCGCTCGGCCTGATCACCCGGTCACAGCTCGGACGTGTCGCGGCGGGTGAGGCCGTACTTGGCGGCGATCGGGTTCCACAGGCCCGCCGCCGCCGCCTTGGACTTCGTGGCCTCGCCGCTCGACTTGTTGCCGTCGGCGGCGTTGTCGGTGGCCTTGGCCTTGCCGTCCTTGCAGCCGCCCTTGTCGTGGCCCGCGTCGTCCGCCCAGTCCGCGTAGTTGTTGTCGGCGTCCGCGGAGGCCTTCCAGGCCTTGGTGAGGGCGGCCGAGAGCCGCGCGTGGTTCGGGAGCAGGTCCGTCTTGAGCTCCTGGAGCCGGGTGACCAGTTCCTCGCGCTGGCGGGCCGCGTCGCGCAGGTCCTGGGCCGCCTGACCGAGGTTCTTGCAGTCCTTGATGTCGTCCACGGCCTTGATCACCGAGGCCCGGCTGTCGTTGCTGTCCGCGAGCAGCTTGTCCAGCTGGACGGCCTGCGGGCGGGCCGGGTCCACGGGGGCCTCCCCCACCGGTGCGCCCGAGGCGCCCGAGCCGGTGCTCGCGGGGGCCACGGCGCCCGGGTCGCTGTTCGAGGCCTTGCCGTCGCTGAGCAGCGCGCCCACTCCGAGTCCGGCCACGGCCAGTCCGACGACCCCGGCCGCGATGACCGCGGGCGGCACCCGGCGCGGGGCCGGGGCGGAGGGCGGCGGGGGCGCGTACTGCTGCTGTTGGGGCTGCTGGGGCCGGCGTGGCGCGTACTGCTGGGGCGGCGCGGGCGGCGGCGTACGCCGGGGGGCCGGGCTCTGGACCGACGGCATCGCCTGGGTGGGCGCCGCGGCGATGCCCTCGTCGGCCCGGAACAGCGCGTCGAAGCCCTCGACGGGCGGGGGGCCGGGGGCCGCGGGGACGGGCGGTATGTACTGCGTCGCCGCCTCACCCGGGTGCGGGCCGCCCGCCGGGACGGGCGGGATGAGCTGGGTCGCGGCCTCACCCGGGTGCGCGCCGTCGGCCGGGACGGGCGGGATGAACTGGGTGGCCGCCTCGCCCGGGTGCGCACCGGCAGCCGGAACGGGCGGGATGAACTGCGTCGCCGCCTCACCCGGGTGCGGGCCACCTGCCGGGACCGGCGGTATGTACTGCGTCGCGGCATCTGCCGGGACCGGGGGGATGAACTGCGTCGCCGCCTCACCCGGGTGCGGGCCACCTGCCGGAACCGGCGGGACGTACTGCGTCGCGGCATCTCCCGGGTGTGCACCGCCCGCCGGGACCGGCGCGATGTACTGGGTCGCCGCGTCGGGCAGCGGCGGGTAGCCGTAGCCGTGCGGTTGCCCCGGGCCTTCGAAGCCCGGGCCCACGACGTGCCCCTCGGGCGGGTAGCCGTACGCGGGCTGCCCCTGCGGCGGGTAGCCGTACGCGGGCTGCCCCTGCGGTTGCCCGTACTGCGGCTGCGGCTGCGGCCCGCCGTACTGTTCCTGCCCGTACGCCGGAGGCCCCTGCTGCGGCTGCCCGCCGTACGGTTCCTGGCCGTACTGCCCCTCCCCGTACGCCGGAGGCTGCGGCTGCGGCTGCGGCTGCGGCGGCTGCCCGTACGGCGCGGGCGCGCCCCACGGCTCCCCCGGACCCGGCTGCCCGGGGTGGCCCGGGTCGGCGTCGGGCCGTGCCGGATCCGCCGCCCCGGGCCGGGGGACGCCCCCTTGTCCGCTCTGCGTCGTCACCGGGACTCCTCTGCCTTCTCCGACTTTCCGGAACCAACGGAACGTCGGACCACGCTACCCGGTCGCGCCACGGGTCCGTCAGGCCACCTGAACCTCCAGCCGCGAACCGAACTCCCGGACGGCCGCTTCCTCCCGGTACGGCTCCAGCCGCGTACGGAAGTCCTCCAGGTACTCCGCACCCCGCCTCGACCTCAGCGTGCCCAGCAGGTCGGCGGCCTTCGTCGCCGTCTGGCAGGCCTGCTCCACCTCTCTCTGCTGCACCTGCGCCGCCGCCAGCAGCAGCAGCCCGATCGCCCTCCGGCGCGCCTTGGACACCGGCAGCCCGCGCAGGGCCTCCTCCGCCCGCCGGCCGGCCGCCTCGGCCTGGCCGAGGTCCCGGTGGCAGTGGGCGAGCTCGTCCGCCAGGTAGGCCTGGTCGAAGTGCCGGATCCACACCGGGTCGTCCCCCGACTCCGGCTCGGCCCGCTCCAGCGCCGTGAGCGCCCGCCCCGACAGCACCGCCGTGGCACGGGCGTCGCCCAGCAGCGCGTGCCCGCGCGCCTCGGCGGCGTAGAACATGGCCTCCACCCGCGGGGTGACCTGCCCCCGCGTGCCCTCCTGGGCGGCCCGCGCGAGCTGCGCGATCTCGCGCGGGTTGCCCAGCTCGGCGGCGAGGTGGCTCATGGAAGCGGCCAGCACGTAGCCCCCGTACGCGCGGTCGCCCGCGGCCTGGGCCAGGCGCAGGGCCTGGATGTAGTAGCGCTGGGCCAGGCCTGGCTGGCCCGTGTCCACCGCCATGTACCCGGCGAGTTCGGTGAGCCGGGCGACGGCCGCGAACAGGGCCCGCCCGACCGGCTCCCGGTAGGAGCCGCCGATCAGCCCGGAGACCACGGAGTTGAGGTAGTGCACCACCACGGGGCGGACGTGCCCGCTGCCGAAGCGGTGGTCGAGTTCGGTCAGCGCCTGCGTCGTCGCGCGGACCGCCTCCACGTCGGACATGCCCACCCGGGCCCCGCCGTTGCGGGCCACCTGCGGGTCGGCTCCGGTGATCAGCCAGTCGCGGCTGGGCTCGACGAGCGCGGAGGCGGCCACGCTCGAACCGGCGAGGAAGTCGCGGCGCCCGACGTCGCTGCGCCACAGCTCGCAGACCTGCTCGATGGCTCCGACGACGGTCGGGGAGAACTGCAGGCCCACGCCGGAGGCGAGGTTCTTGCCGTTGGCCATGCCGATCTCGTCGATGGTGACGGTCCGGCCGAGTTTGCGGCCGAGGGCCTCGGCGATGATGCCGGGCGCCCGGCCGCGCGGCTGCTGGCCGCGCAGCCAGCGGGCCACGGAGGTCTTGTCGTAGCGGAGATCGAGGCCGTGCTCGGCCCCGCACATGTTGACGCGCCGGGCTAGCCCGGCGTTGGAGCACCCGGCTTCCTGGATGAGCGCCTGCAGCCGTTCGTTCGGCTGACGGGCGACGAGAGGCCTGGCTGCCATTGAAAACCCCCTGAAGCCACGGGAGAGCGTTGGAATGATCACTTCCCGCCTGGTGTGCGGAGAATCTTCGTCTCTGCGTCGTGTCGTTACCCAACGACCGCGCCCCGGCCTCCTACGCGCCCCCGTACATGCACCGGTGCGCCCCACGTGCAGGATCGATGCACCGCCCACCGGCTGGTTTACGCCCGTAACCCCCGGTGACAGCGGGAGTTGTGATGGGCGTGGAAGAGACCATCGGAGTCACGGAGACCGCGCCCATCCCCCAGCAGCGGGGGGAGCAGCTGCTGGACCATGCCGTGCGGTACGCGGAAGAGCGGCACTGGGACGTGTTCGCGGGTACGTGGCTGGAGCACGGCGACGGTCGCGAACTGTGCTCCTGCGGAGCGGCGGACTGCCCCGCACCCGGCGCGCACCCGGCGGTCAAGGACTGGGCGGGGCTGGCCTCGGGCAGCGCCGTCGGCGTGCGCCGGATCTGGGCGAAGCACCCGAACGCCTCGATCCTGCTGCCGACGGGCCGCACCTTCGACGCGCTGGACGTCCCGGACTCCGCCGGTTTCCTGGCGCTGGCGCGGCTGGAGCGGATGCAGCGCACCCTCGGGCCGGTCACCCTCACCCCCGATCACCGGATGCTGTTCTTCGTCCTGCCCGGAGCCGGGGCGAAGGTCGCGGACCTGGTGCGCAAGCTGGGCTGGCTGCCGCACGCCATCGACCTCGTCACGCGGGGCGAGGGCGAGTACGTGGCCGCGCCGCCCACCCGCTTCGGCGGGAAGGGGCCGGTGCAGTGGGCCCGCAAGCCCACCCCGGCGAACCGGTGGCTGCCGGACACCGAGGAGCTGATCGACGCCCTCGCGTACGCGTGCGGCAGCGAGGCCGCGGCCGCCCGGGGGCGCCGGCAGGGCTGACCCGGCAGCCTCCGGCGCCGACCTGACAGCAGCCTCCGGCGCCCACCTGACATACGTGTCCGCCGGTTCATGACATACGTAACTGCCGCCCTCTCCCCCTTCCTCCTATGGTGAGGAAAGTAGGACCAACGGGGATGAGAGCGAAAGGCAGGCGCATGCCGGACCAGGGTTATGCGGCAGGCGGCACGAACGGGACGGACGGCGCGCGACCCGCGCCGTCCACCGCGGCGGTACGCGTAGAGGGACTGTGGAAGCGCTTCGGCGAGCAGGTCGCGGTCGGGGGGATCGATCTGGAGCTGCCCGCGGGCCGGTTCATCGGTCTCGTCGGCCCCAACGGCGCCGGCAAGACCACCACGCTGTCGATGATCACGGGGCTGCTGCGCCCGGACATGGGCCGGGTGATCGTCGCCGGGCACGACGTGTGGGCCGACACCGTCGAGGTGAAGAAGCGCATCGGCGTGCTGCCCGAGGGCCTGCGGATGTTCGAGCGCCTCTCCGGCCGCGAGCTGCTGGGCTACATGGGCCGGATGCGCGGGCTCCCCGGCGAGGAGACCGACAAGCGGGCCACGCAGCTCCTCGACGTACTGGACCTCGCGGGCTCGCAGCACAAGCTGGTCGTCGACTACTCCACGGGCATGCGCAAGAAGATCGGCCTGGCGGCCGCGCTCCTGCACAACCCCGAAGTCCTCTTCCTGGACGAGCCGTTCGAGGGCGTCGACCCGGTGTCGGCGCAGACCATCCGCGGGGTGCTGGAGCGGTACACCGCCTCCGGTGCCACCGTCGTGTTCTCCTCCCACGTGATGGAGCTCGTCGAGTCGCTCTGCGACTGGGTGGCCGTGATGGCGGCCGGGCAGATCCGCGCCGCCGGCCCGCTGGCCGACGTACGGGGCTCCGCGCCCTCCCTGCAGAGCGCCTTCCTCGAACTCGTCGGTGCGCAGAACCGCGGCTCCGGGGAGTCCCTCGACTGGCTCGGCGGCGCACGATGAGCGCCGCCGGCACCCTGACCACGACGGCCCCCGTGAGCGGAGCCGCCGAGGTCTCCCTCACCCCGCTGTTCGTCCGGCTGAAGCTGTCCCTGCTGCGCAACGGCCTCAAGGGCTCCTCGAAGCGCAAGGCCGTCTGGATCGGCAACCTGGTCTTCTGCCTCGTCGTCGGCCTCTTCGCGGCCCTGGGCCTGTCCATGCTGCACGGCCACGCCCACGCCGGCACCGCCGTCGTACTGCTGGCCGCGCTCCTGGCCCTCGGCTGGACGTTCATGCCGCTGTTCTTCCCCATGGGGGACGAGACGCTCGACCCGAGCCGGCTCGTGATGCTGCCGCTGCGCCCGCGTCCGCTGGTACGGGCCCTGCTGGCCTCCTCGCTCGTCGGCATCGGCCCGCTGTTCACGCTCTGCCTTGCCGTCGGCTCGGTGGTGGCGGTGGCCCGCGGCGCGGCCGGCGCGGTGGCGGCGGTGGTCGCCGTACCGCTGCTGCTCCTGGGCTGCGTGGCGCTCGCCCGCGCCGTGGCCACCGCGAACGTACGGCTGCTGTCCAGCCGCAAGGGGCGCGACCTCGCGCTGCTGAGCGGGCTGCTGATCGCGGTCGGCGGGCAGGCGGTCAACTTCGGCAGCCAGCGGCTCTTCCAGCAGGGCGGCATGAGCCAGCTGGAGCCGGTCGAGGCCGTGGTGCGGTGGCTGCCGCCCGCGACGGCCGTCGGCATGGTCGACTCCGCCGGCCGGGGCGCCTACGCGGAGGCCGCCGGCCAGCTGCTGCTGACCCTGGCCGCGCTGGCGGGGCTGCTGTGGTTCTGGGAGCGCAGCCTGACCAAGCTGATGGTCACCCCGGACGGCTCCACCCTCCAGGCGTCGGCGCCGCGCAAGGAGCGCGACGGCGCGGGCGGCGTCTGGTCCTTCCTGCCGGGCGGGCGCACGGGCGCGGTCATGCAGCGCACCCTGCGCTACGCGGTGCGCGACCCGAAGACGAAGGCCGCCTGGGTGACCGCGCTGGCGATCGGCCTGATCATCCCGGTCTTCAACGCCCTCCAGGGCAACGGGTCCGTGTACCTGGCCTGCTTCGGCGCGGGGATGCTCGGCTCGCAGATGTACAACCAGTTCGGGCAGGACACCTCCGCCTTCTGGATGGTCGCCCAGACCATCTCCGGCACGCGTGACGCGTACGAGGAACTGCGCGCCCGCGCCGTCGCGCTGGCCCTGGTCACCCTCCCGTACACGGCGCTGGTCACGGCCGTCACCGCCGGCCTGCTCGGCGACTGGGCCGGCTTCCCGGGGGCCCTGGGCCTCTCCCTGGCCGTGGTGGGCGCGATGCTGGCCACGGGCGCGCTGGCCTCCGCGTACTACCCGTACTCCATCCCGACGGAGGGCGCCTTCAAGAACGTCGCCCCGGGTCAGGGCGGCCTGGCGTGGATGGGCATCTTCGGCGGCATGATCGCCTCGGCGGTGATCTGCTCCCCGGTGATCGGCCTGGCGGTCTGGCTCAACTTCGCCGACGGCATGCACGGCCTGCGCTGGGTCCTCCTCCCGGCCGGCATCGTCTGGGGTGCCCTGTCCGCGTGGGCGGGCCTGCGCCTGGCGGCCCCGAGGGTGGCCCGCACCCTCCCGGAGATCCTCACGGCGGTCAGCAAGGGCTGACCCCCACTCCACCCGCAGGGGGTGCCCGGCCCAACGGCCGGCCACCCCCTGCGGCGTTTTCGCGGGCCGCCCGACCTGGCCGGATGTACTCATCGCGGAACCACGACATTTGCCCCTCCCACCCCGCCGTGCAAAAGTGCGTTCGATTCGCATGGGTTCGGGGGGAGTTCGGGTGGGATTCGAAGAAGAGTGGGGCTCGCTGCAGGCCGAGGCGGCGGCCTCGCGCCCGGCGGCGGCCGATCCGGTGGTCGAGGCGCGGCAGGCGGCCTGGCGGCAACTGACGGAGTTCCGCGACCGGGTGGTGCTCGTACCGCTCGACGAGCGGGGCGGCCTGTGGACGGCCGGACTGGGCGGCCTGGACTGGATCTGCGCGTTCTCGGACGAGGACGCGCTGTCCCGGTTCGCGCAGGCACGCGACGAGGCGGACCGCGAGTGGGCCTTTCGGCGGGTGCGCGCAGCACGGCTGCTCGACGAGGTGGTACCGGCGCTGGACTTCCCCTGTGGGGTGGCACTGAATCCCGCGGGCCCCGACGGAACGGTGTTCCCGCCGGTGCGCGGCATCGTGCCGGACGCGGTGGCGGTCGACGGCGAGGTCGCGGCATGAGCGGGGAGCAGGCTGATCTCGACGTGTCCAAGCCCGCGTTGGCGCAGATCACACGGGGCATCACGGACAGCCTCGCGGAGCTGAAGGAGCTCGGCTCCATCGGCACGGCCAGCCTGGGAGACGGCTTCTCGGAGTTGAAGCTGTCCGGCATGCAGAGCGGCCACGCCGGGCTGACCTCGGAGCTGGACGCGTTCTGCGAACGCTGGGGCTGGGGCGTGCGCTCGCTCGTCCAGCAGGCCAACGTGTTCGCGGCCAGTGTGGGTCTGTCGGCTGGAATGGTCTACGAGCAGGACCACTACATCCAGGGCGGCTTCAAGGTCCTGGCCAACGCCGCCATCGGCGGCAACCCGTACGCGTCCGAACAGGATGTCGTCGACAAGGGCTGGGGCGAGGTCCTGGCCGACAACCCGTACACGAACCTGCGTGACCCCGACTACAGCGTGGAGTCCCTCGTCGAGTCCAAGAAGAACAGCGACGCGGCCTGGAAGCAGACCGGGGAGGACATCGTCAACCGCCCGGACATCCGCGCCGCGAAGCTCGCCGCGACCCTGCTGGAGCGGGCGGCTGAGGGTGAGCAGCGGTGACGGACTGGGGGAAGCTCGTCGACACCGGACTCGGAAAGCTGGAGAACACCTGGGACGCGGCGAAGAAGAAGGTCGGCGAGGAGGTCGACAAGGCCTCCGACAACCTCGGCGGCGTCCTCGACCGCGTGGGCGCGCACCGGCTGGCCGACCAGGTCGAGGACCTGGGCGACGGCGTGGCCTCCGGTCTCGGGGCGTCCGTAAGGGAACAGCGGCTCGGGGAAACCGATCAGACCAACGAGCTGGTCCACGGTTCACCGGCGGCGATCCGCGCGACGGCGGCGCACATGAAGGACTTCCAGGCAGGCTTCGACCGTGTCGGCCAGGGCATGAAGGCCCTGGATTCCGGTCACTGG
This sequence comes from Streptomyces sp. NPDC004667, assembly GCF_040609475.1. Classification (NCBI taxonomy): domain Bacteria; kingdom Bacillati; phylum Actinomycetota; class Actinomycetes; order Kitasatosporales; family Streptomycetaceae; genus Streptomyces; species Streptomyces sp. NPDC004667. Next base: position 31,574 of record NZ_JBEXKC010000072.1, read on the forward strand.
AAGGGCGCCGCGGCCGACGCCTTCCGGGAGAAGTTCGCCGTGCAGCCGACCGGTTGGCTGCACGCCTCCGACGCCTGCCGGACGGCGGGCGACGCGCTGGAGCGCTACGCGGAGACGGTGGAGTGGGCTCAGCGGCAGGCCGGGCAGGCCATCGTGCTCCACAAGCAGGCGGTGAAGGCCCATCAGGACGCCGCGGACGCCTACACCAAGGCCGTGAACGCCTACAACGCGGTCGCCCTGTCGGGAAAGAACCCGGGCCCGGTGCCCGACAAGCCGGACGCCGTGGGCGTCGCCGACGCCAAGCGGGCCCAGGAGATCCTGGACGAAGCCCGCCGCCAGCGGGACGACGCCGCGACGGCGGCCGGCCGCGCCCTGAGGGCCGCCCTGGAACACGCCCCGGCCGCCCCCACGGCACGCGAGCGCGTCATGGCCACGGTCACCGATCAGGCTGTCGGACAGGCCCTTGCGCTGAACCACGTCGTCGGCGGGGCCCTCAAGGGCACTGCCGGGACGATCAATTTCGCGCGCGGCCTCAGCCCGTTCGACTCGTACAACGTCACGCACCCCGGCGAGTACCTCCAGAACGTCAACATGACCCTCGCCGGGCTGGTCTCCACTCCCTCCCACCCCGAACGCGTGGTCAGCGGCCTCATCGATCCGTTCCGCGACGATCCGTACGAGGGTGCCGGCCGGCTCTTCCCCGAATTCATCGGCTCCAAAGGGGCCGGTGGCGCTGCCCGGGCGGCGGAAGCCGCGGTGAGCAAGACGGCGGCCCGGCGGACGGTGGAGGCCGAGGCCCGCGCGGCGGCCCGCGCCAGGGCCGAGCTGAAATGCGTGGTCGACCCCGTCGAGGTGGCCACGGGCCGGATGATCCTGCCGCAGACGGACCTGGTCCTGCCGGGGTCGCTGCCGCTCGTCTTCACCCGGACCTTCGAGTCCTCGTACCGCACGGGCCGCTGGTTCGGCCCGGCCTGGGCGTCCACCGTCGACCAGCGGCTGGAGGCGGACGAGGAGGGCCTCGTCCTCGTCCGCGAGGACGGCAGCCTGCTCGCCTACCCGCACCCCGAGCCCGGGGTCCCGGTGCTGCCCGCCCACGGGCAGCGCTGGCCGCTCGTCCTCGATGCGGACGGCGGGTACACGGTCACGGACCCGGAGAGCGGGTACGTCCGGCACTTCTCGGACGACGGCCTCCTCACCCAGCTCGACGGCCGGGGCGGCGCCTGGATCGCCTTCTCCTACGACGCCTCCGGCGCCCCTGTGTCCCTGTCCCACAGCGGCGGCCACGAACTGCGGCTCGCGACGTCGCAGGGGCGCGTCACCGGCCTCTTCCTCGGGGACGGCACCGAGGTACTGCGCTACGGCTACACGGACGGCCACCTCACCCACGTCACCAACTCGTCCGGCCGCCCGCTGCGGTTCGGCTACGACGGGCTCGGCCGGATCACGTCCTGGACCGACACCAACGACCGCCGCTTCGACTACGTCTACGACGACCGGGACCGCTGTGTCGCCCAGTCCGGCGGCAACGGCCACCTGAACGTCCGCTTCGCGTACGAGGACGGTGCCACCGTCCTCACCGACTCCCTCGGCCACAGCACCCGGTTCGAGGTCGACCACAACGCCCGGGTCACCGCCGAGACCGACCCGACCGGTGCCACGACCCGCTCCACCCACGACGCCGTGGGCCGGCTGCTCAGCCGTACGGACGCGCTCGGCCACACCACCCGCTTCGCGTACGACGACGCCGGGCGCCTGGTGTCCCTGCTCCGTCCGGACGGCGGGGAGGTCCGGGCGGCGTACGACGGCGCGGGCCTGCCGGTGGAGGTGGTCCAGCCGGACGGCCGCACCTTCCGCTCGACGTACGACGACCGCGGCAACCGCACCTCGGCCACGGCCCCGGACGGCACCACCACCCGCTTCGCGTACGACGGGCACGGCCACCTGGCGTCGGTGACGGACGCCCTGGGCGCGGTCACCACCGTGCGCTGCGACCCGGCGGGCCTGCTGCTGGAGACCGTCGACCCCCTGGGCGCGACGACCCGCTACACCCGCGACGCCTTCGGCCGGCCGGTCGCCGTCACCGATCCCCTGGGGCACACCACCCGCCTCACCTGGAACGTGGAGGGCCGCCTGCTGCGCCGGGAGAACCCCGACGGCAGCACGGAGTCCTGGACGTACGACGGCGAGGGCAACTGCGTCACCCACACCGACGCGCTGGGCGGGGTGACGGTCTCCGAGTACGGGGACTTCGACCTCCTGGCGGCCCGGACCGGCCCCGACGGGGTCCGGCACACCTTCACCCACGACACCGAGCTGCGCCTCACGGGCGTCACCAACCCCCAGGGCCTGACCTGGAACTACGCCTACGACCCGGCCGGCCGCCTCGCCTCGGAGACCGACTTCGACGGCCGGACGCTGGCCTACGCCCACGACCCGGCGGGCCGCCTGGCCTCCCGTACGAACGCGGTCGGCGCACGGACCACGTACGTGCACGACCCCCTCTCCCGACTCGTGCGCAAGGAGACGGCGGACGGCACCACCTCCTACTCCTACGACGCCTTCGGCGAGCTGGAGCGGGCGGTCTCCCCGGACGGCACCACGCTCACCCGGGAGCGCGACCGCCACGGCCGTCTGCTCTCGGAGACGGTGGACGGACGCACGACCACGTACGCGTACGACGCCCTGGGCCGCCGCACCGTCCGCACCACACCGGGTGGCGCCCGGTCCGAGTGGACGTACGACGCGGCCGGCCGCCGCGCCGGGCTCACGGCCTCGGGCCGCACGATCGCCTTCGAGCGCGACGCGGCGGGCCGGGAGCTGGGGCGCACCCTCGGCGCCGGCCTCTCCCTCACCCAGGAGTACGACCCGCTGGGCCGCCTCACCGGCCAGCACGTGGTCGGCGAGGACGGCCGCACCCTCCAGCGCCGCGGCTACGCGTACCGCGCGGACGGCGCCCTCACCTCGATGGACGACGCCCTCGCGGGCCGCAGCACGTTCACCCTGGACCCGGCGTCGCGCGTCACGGCCGTCGACGCGGCGAACTGGTCGGAGCGCTACGCGTACGACGAAGCCGGCAACCAGACCAGCGCGGCCTGGCCGGCCCACCACTCGGGCGCCGAGGCCCACGGCGCCCGCACGTACACGGGCACCCGGATCACCTCCGCCGGAGCGGTCCGCTACGAGTACGACGCCCTGGGCCGCACGGTCCTGCGCCGGAAGACCCGTCTCTCGCGCAAGCCGGACACCTGGCGCTACGAATGGGACGCGGAAGACCGCATGACCGGGGTCACCACCCCGGACGGCACCCGGTGGCGCTACCGCTACGACGCCCTCGGCCGCCGCACCTCGAAGCAGCGCCTCACGCCGACCGGCGAGGTGGCGGAGCAGACCCTCTTCACCTGGGACGGCACCACCCTCTGCGAGGAGGCGTCCGGCCCGGTCACCCTCACCTGGACCCACGACGGCCTCCACCCCCTCACCCAGGCGGAACGCGTCCTCGGCACGACCGACGAACGCTTCTTCGCCATCGTCACGGACCTGATCGGCACCCCAAAGGAGCTCATATCCGAATCAGGCGCGATCGCCTGGCGCGCCCGCTCCACCCTCTGGGGCACCACCACCTGGACCCGCGACGCGACGGCCTACACCCCCCTCCGCTTCCCGGGCCAGTACTTCGACCCCGAATCGGGCCTCCACCACAACTTCTTCCGCACCTACGACCCCGAAACGGCCCGCTACCTCACCCCGGACCCCTTGGGCCTGTCCCCGGCCCCGAACCCGGCGACGTACGTCGACAATCCCCACACGTGGTCGGATCCGCTGGGGCTCGCTCCATGCCCCAAACAAGCGTGGGAATCCAAGGCGGACTTCTCAAGCCAAAAGACAATGAGTAAAAAATATCATGCGCACGCCGCAGACTTCATAGACACCCCCGGAAACCTGAACGGCGCAAACCTTAAACTCTTCGAATCAAATCTCCGCCAACACATACTTGCACCCGAAACAAAGATATATAGATTCCACTATCGGAAGCCAGGAGACTCTGCCGTAGGGTTCATAGACACAACATCCCAGAAGATGGTGATGCTACATCCCGACGGGAGGTTCTGGAGCGCGTACCGACTAAACGACAGGCAGCTTAAGGACATCATAGAGAGAGGCTGGTTGTGGTGACAGAGCGCGGCAAACCAGAGCAGCTGAGCGGCAGACCGCCCAACAGGAAGAGGACGTGGAAGAGGGTGGGAGAAATTCCACCCGATTCAGCGATCGGAAGGCAACTTAGCCTAATGGGCGACCTATCCCGGGGGGAAATTTCCCCGGGACATTTCGCCGAGTCATGGCTGAATTGTCGCAGAAAATCACTCGCCGATGGGGAGCGAATCGGGGAATCCCTTTCGCGCCGACTGGATCAGGTCTTCTACGCCCTGGACGACTACCCGATCGACCCGGCGTTCCGGGAAGCCGGTGATGTGACGGACGCCGAGCTGCTCTCGGTGGTGGTCAACGCACTCGATCAGCTCCGGCACGACGAAGAGCCCCGGAAGGGCAGCGCCTGAGCATGCTCACCCAAGACGAGAACGACGCCCCGAGAGATCGAAGCCGGCACGCGCAGGCGATCCTCAGGCGTTTTGCCCCGCTCGCCTGGTACCGGATGCCCGTCGAGCGTCATGAATTCGGGTATCTACAGGTGGCACATCTGGGCTGGCGATTCATCGATCCTCATGACGAGTTCAGACCCGTCTTCGAGGAAGCGGTACGAGACGCGCCCCGCCACCTCGACTGGCGGTTCAAGGTCAAGAGGAACTGGCTGATCCTTCCCGTACGCCTCACCGAGGAGACGGCACGGTGCGGGGACAATTTCAGCGAGGCGCAGTCCCGGCTCTTGGCAGATCAGGACTTCTGCCTCGCCACGTCCGCGGACATGGAGCTGATCCTGCAGGCGTTGGACGCCGCCGCGCCTCCCGCTCCGGTGGCCCCGGAAAGTCTCTAGGACGGGGCCGGGTCGGTGGGTAACGTGGGGATCTTCGGGCGCCGTTGGGGCCCGGAGTACTTCGAGGTGTGCGGCTGTGGTTGATCGTGAGTTGGCTGCCGTGTGGAGTCTGTCGGCCGGGGATGCGCCGGCGTTGTGGTGGAGCGTCGGGGCTCGGGGGGAGCTCGGCGTGGTGCGGGTGGACGAGCGGGTGTTGCGGCGGTCGGAGTACACCGCCGGGTGGGTCGGGTGGGGTGCGGCGGAGCCGTTCGACGCCGAGTTGGAGGTGTACGGCGCCGACGGGCGGATCCAGCGGCGCGTGGCCGTGCGGGGCGTGCCTCCGCACATCAGCCATCTCGCCCTGCTGGACGGCGACCAGTTCCTCCTCGTGTCGGGCCGTTCCTGCCAGGACCGGCACGGCCGTTGGGCCGACAACGCGTACGTGTACGACCGCGACGGGCACCGCGAGGGCGCGTTCTGCATCGGCGATGACGTCCCGGTGGTGGTCAGCGGTCGCCGCGGCGGGATCTGGACCGCCTACGGCGACGAGGGCATCTTCGGCCACCACCCCGAGTCCCGCGGCGCGCTGGCCGGCTGGAACAGCCGGGGCGACGCCGTCTGGACGCCCCGTACGCCCTTTCCCGCCGGGCCCGTGCACGGTCTCACCGGCTGCACCGAGGGCGACGACCGGGTATGGCTTGCCTGGTCCTGCCGTGAGGGGACCTACCTGAGCCGGATCACCCCGTCGACCGGCGAGGTCAGCACCGTCCGGAGCCCGGTGACGGGGATCGACGGCATCGCCGTGCGCGGCGATCGTGCTGTGTTCAGCTGCCGCGATCACGGTCGGCCCGCCGTCACCCTGACCCGCGCCCGGCTCGTCGGTGCGGCGTGGGAGGCCGTCGCCGAGGAGCGGTGGAGCGTGCCCGGGCCCGTCGTGCTGCACTGCGGTCAGGGCCGGGACGGGGTGTTGTGGCTGCGGGCCGGGGACTCCTGGGTGCGCGTCGAGGCCTGAGGCGGGCGCGGGCGGCCGGTGTCAGTGGGGGTCGCTACGTTCGGGGCATGTCGATCTCCGTACAACTGCGCGACTCCGTGGTGCTGCCGGGTGGCGGCGCCCTCGTCAACGGCTACGGCTTCGAGAGCCGGGCGGACGGCCCGCGCCGGGCCCTGCTGCCGCACGGGCACGAGCTGGAGGTCCACGACCTGGACGGGCTGTTCGCGGGCGAGCGCGCGCCGGTCGCCGTCTTCCCGCTGCCCTGGCCGGGCTGGGACCGCGGGGTCGACTCCGTGAGTCCGGACGCCTCGTACGCCGTGTTCTCGGGCCAGCGCGCCGTCCGGGCCGTCGGCGCGGGAGGGGAGACCCTGTGGGAGTACCGGCACGACTGCTGGGGGCCGGAGCTCGGGCACCCGCACACCGGGGACGAGCAGGAGGTGTGCCGGGGCCTGGAGCACGGGTCCTGCCGGGTCTCGGACGACGGCCGGTTCGTCTGGGCGCACGTCGTGATCGGCGAGCAGGAGCACTGGGTCGTCCTCGACGCCGCGGACGGGCGGGAGCTGGCCCGCCTGCCCCTGGACAGCGCCGCCGCCGGCTCGCACCACCTCTCCCACCCGGACGGCGTGCACATGGGCCTGTCCATCGGCATGGGCCAGGACGGCATCCTGCTCCACTGGGCGCGGTGGGACGGCGAGCAGCTGGTCGACTGGGACCTCAACGAGTCGATGGACCGGATCCTGATGGACGTCCACCCGGGCCACCGGGGCTTCCTCACGGTCGAGCACTACGGGACCGACCTGCGCCTGCACACCCTGGACGGTGACGTCCTCGCCGCGGGAACCCCGGATCCGGCCGACGCGGACGAGGACCGGCCCTGCTGGGACTACGGCTGCGGTTTCGTCGACGCCGACACGGTCATCGCCTCCACCGTCGACTGCGACGCCGACGAGGACCCGGAACTGTCCCGCCACTGGCTGCTCGACGCCCGCACCCTGGAGGTCCGCGGCCGCGTCACCTACCCCGGCGCCCCCGCCACCGGCTACCTGCTCCCGCTCGGCGACGGCACCTGGCTCACCCACGACGCCAAGACCCAGACCCTCAGCCGGTGGGTCGAAGCCACGGTCTGAGCGCGCTCACACGCACTCCACCCACAGCAGCTTCCCCGCGTGCGGCCCGTTCAGCCGGTACGAGCCGTACCGGTCCGCGCAGAGCCGTACGAGGACCAGCCCGCGCCCGCCCTCCGCGTCCTCGGCCGGCTCCGGGCCGAAGGGGGACGGGATGTCCCGACCGGTGTCCCAGACCCCGACCCGCAGCCGCCCGGCCGCCATCGCCCGCAGCCGGAGCGCGCAGGGGCCGCGGGTGTGGCGGTAGGAGTTCGACACCAGTTCGCTCGTGAGCAGTTCCGCGGTGTCCGCGAGAGCGGTCATGCCGTGGCGCGCCAGGACCGCGCGCAGGGTGGTCCTGGCGATGCCTGCGGCGCGGGGATCGTGCGGGAGGTGGAGGGTGTAGGCCCAGGACGGAGTTACGGTAGCGCCCATGGAAGTCTCCGATCGAGGAGGAGAGTTGGACCCTGTGCATGCGGTGCCCGGTGACCAGGTCGCTCCGTCGAGCGGGGTTCTTCCAGGCGGTGGCCTGACGGCAACGATAGAGAGGTTCGCTTAATGAGTTAGGCGCTTCGCGCTAAATGCAGGCAACGCCCACTCGTGTGGGTGACACTTCCTCGCGGAGGAACGCACGATGCCCATTCGCAGCAGCCCCACCGCGCGTCAACTGCGCTTCGCAGCCGAGCTGCGCCGGATGCGCGAACGCGCCGGGCTCACGTCCGCCGAGGCCGCCGGGCTCCTCGGTATCAAGCCGAACCAGGTCAGCAACATGGAGGCGGCGCGGTTCGGCGTCAGCCCCGAGCGGATCCGCAGCCTCGCCCGCCACTACGACTGCTCCGACACCGCGTTGGTGGACGCGCTGATCGCGATGACCGGCGAGCGCAAGGGCGCCGGCTGGTGGGAGGGGTACCGGGACCTGCTGCCCGCGGCCTGGCTGGACCTCGCGGAGCTGGAGCACCACGGGCGCATGCTCCGGGACGCCATCACCGTGCACGTCCCCGGACTGCTCCAGACGCCCGAGCACGCCCGCGAGGTCTTCCGGCAGGCCGTTCCGGCGCTCCCTGCGCCCGGCATCGAGGACCGCGTCTCGTTCCGCGTCCGGCGGCAGCGGGTCCTCCACGAGGACGCCCCGACCCCGTACCGGGTGACGATCCACGAGGCCGCCCTGCGCATCGCCGTGGGCGGTCCGGCCGTCTTCGCGGCCCAGTTGAAGCACCTGCTCGACATGAGCGAGCTCGACCACATCACCCTGCGCGTGATCCCGTTCTCGGTGGGAACGTTCCCCGGATCCGGCCAGTCCGTCTACTGCGTCCACGGGACGGTGCCCCGGCTCGACACCGTCTACCTGGACCAGTCGCACGGGCTCGCCTTCCTCGACGCCGAGCCCCAACTGGCCAAGTACCGACTGCTCTTCGACCGGCTCGACGCGGTCGCCCTGCCGCCGGGGCGGACCCGCGACCTGATCCACGACATCGCCCGCGACCTGTAAGGGGAAGCCCGTGCCCGAATCCGACTGGCAGCGGTCCTCGTACTGCGCCGAAGGCAGCTCCTGCGTGTACGTGGCCACGAGCCACGAAGGCCGGGTGCTCATAGCCGACGACCCCGCCCCCCGTACCACCCTCGCCCTCTCCCCCGCCGCCTGGGCCGTCTTCCTCGGGACCGTCCGCGGCAACGGCGCCTGAAACGCCGACGGGGCGGCGCATCCCGAGTCGGTGTCGGGTACGCCGCCCCTGGGGCGGGACGGGGTGCGGGGCGTGGCCCGCGCTGTCACGGCGGTTACTTCGGGTCGGCGTTGAACTTCTTGGTGGCCCAGAGGTAGCCGAGCGCCGCGAGGCCCACGCACCAGGTGACGGCGAGCCAGCCGTTGTTGCCGATCTCGGTGCCGAGGAGGAGGCCGCGGAGGGTTTCGATGGCGGGGGTGAAGGGCTGGTAC
>NZ_JBEXKC010000073.1:0-39341 GCF_040609475.1 Streptomyces sp. NPDC004667
GAAGGCCATCGCGAAGCGACGCGACCGCAGGGAGCGCCCTTGACAGCCCGGCCCGACACGGAAGGACAGTGAGACTGACGGGAAACCCCCAGCCCCTCTCTGATCCGGGCCAGGTCGAGTCCCGCCGCCCCCCGCCCCCCCCCGGACGAACCATCCCGATTCGTCCGGCGCGCGGAACCGGCGTGCGGACAGGGCCCGGGTTCGCGTACGGTTGACGGTCGCCCATGCACGTCAGAAGGGGGCCTTGGTGGCCGCGCAGAATGCCGCTGTCGACAGCACGGCGGATTCCGTCCGCGATCGGGAGATCGCGGCCGAGCAGACGCACCTCGATCAGGTGTACCGACGCCTTGAGGAGAAGATCCACGAGGCCGAGTTCCTGATGAACGACGCCGCCAAGCGGGGGCAGGTCGGCACGCCCGGCGCCCTCGCCGAGCGCGACGCGCAGGTCTTCCGCGCCGGGATCCACCTCAACCGGCTGAACAACGAGTTCGAGGACTTCCTCTTCGGGCGGATCGACCTCGTGCTGGGGAAGGACGGCGAGCGCGGTCCCGACGGCGCGTACACCTCCGTCGAGCCCGCCGACGACGCGATCCGCCCCGACCTCACCGCCGAGATCGCCGAGACCCTGCACATCGGGCGGATCGGCGTGCTCGACACCGACTACGCGCCGCTCGTCATCGACTGGCGCGCCCCGGCGGCCGCGCCGTTCTACCGTTCCACGCCCAAGGACCCCGGCCGCGTCGTGCGCCGTCGCGTGATCCGCTCCAAGGGCCGCAAGGTGCTCGGCGTCGAGGACGACCTGATGCGCCCCGAGCTCACCGCCACCCTGGACGGCAAGGAGCTGCCCGCCATCGGCGACGGCGCCCTGATGGCCGCGCTCGGGCGGGCCCGTACGCACTCCATGCGGGACATCGTCTCCTCCATCCAGGCCGAACAGGACCTGGTGATCCGCGCTCCCGCCGCCTCCGTCGCGGAGGTCGCCGGCGGGCCCGGCACCGGGAAGACGGCCGTCGCCCTGCACCGGGCCGCGTACCTGCTCTACCAGGACCGACGCCGCTACTCCGGCGGGATCCTGATCGTCTCCCCGACGCCGCTGCTCGTCGCCTACACCGAGGGCGTCCTGCCCTCCCTCGGCGAGGAGGGCCAGGTCGCCATCCGCGCGCTGGGCTCCCTCGTCGACGGGGCCGAGGCGACCACGTACGACGACCCGCCGGTGGCGCGGATCAAGGGCTCCTCCCGGATGCTCAAGGTGCTCCGCAAGGCCGTGCGCGGCGCGCTGGAGCTCGGGAACGCCCCCGAGCGGCTGCGCGTCGTGGCCTTCGGACGGCGCCAGGAGCTGGAGGCCCCCGAGCTCGACCGGATCCGCCAGACCGTGCTCAGCGGCACCGCCCCGGTGAACCTGCTGCGCCCGCGCGCCCGCAAGCTGCTGCTCGACGCCCTCTACGCGAAGTCCGGCCAGTCGGGCCGGCACAGCGACCCGGAGCTGGCCGCCGAGCTGCGTTCCGCGTTCGACGAGGACATCTCCACCGAGGACGACTTCATCGCCTTCCTGAACGCCTGGTGGCCGGAGCTGACCCCGCGCAAGGTGCTGGCCTCGATGGCCGACGAGCGGCGCCTGGGCCGCTGGTCGCGCCGGGACCTCAACCCCCGCGAGACCCGCCAGCTGGCCCGTTCCCTGCGCCGGGTCGGCCCGGACGGCAAGGGGCCCCTGTCGGTGCACGACGTGGCCCTGCTGGACGAGCTCCACCAGCTGCTCGGCGCGCCCGCACGGCCCAAGCGCAAGCGGGAGATGGATCCGCTCGACCAGCTCAGCGGGCTGGAGGAGCTGATGCCGACCCGCGAGGAGACGCAGTGGGAGCGGGCCGAGCGGATCGCGGCCGAGCGCACCGAGTACGCGCACGTGATCGTGGACGAGGCCCAGGACCTGACGCCGATGCAGTGGCGGATGGTGGGCCGGCGCGGTCGCTCGGGCACCTGGACGGTGGTCGGCGACCCGGCGCAGTCCTCGTGGACGGACCCCGACGAGGCGTCCGCCGCCCGTGACGAGGCCCTGGGGCGCCGCCCGCGCAGGCGGTTCACCCTGACGGTCAACTACCGCAACCCGGCCGAGGTGGCCGAGGTGGCCTCCCGGGTGCTGAAGCTGGCGGCGCCCGGCATGGAGCCTCCGACCGCGGTGCGCTCCACCGGTCTGGAGCCCCGTTTCACGGCGGCCGGGGACGACCTGGGCGCGGCGGTCCGCGAGGAGACGCGGCGGCTGCTGGAGCAGGTGGACGGCACGGTCGGCGTGGTCGTGGCCATGGACCGGCGCGCGGAGGCCGCGGGCTGGCTCGCGGACCTGGGCGGGCGGGCGGTGGCGCTGGGCAGCCTGGAGGCGAAGGGCCTGGAGTACGACGCCACGGTGGTCGTCTCCCCGGCGGAGATCGCCGAGGAGTCCCCGGCGGGCCTGCGCGTGCTCTACGTGGCCCTGACGCGTGCGACGCAGCAGCTGACGGTGGTCTCGGCGGCGGGCGACCGGCCGGGCGAGGACGGCGTACCGGAGCTGCTGCGCCCCTGACGGGCCCGTCCGCGGCGCCCGGCGGGCCCCGCCGGGCCCCGGTGGGGCCGGATGGCCCGCGGCCAGGCGCGTGAGCCGCGAGACGGACTCGTCGGAGGGGGGATCACATCCGGCGATCCTTTGTTAGCCTGGGTACGACACCGGCTCGATCCAAGCCCCCGGGCCCAACCTTCGTCGCCTAGAGCGACCACTTGCCGCGAGGCGAGCATGGCGGGTCGGTGTCGTCAGTCTTAGTGGGAACACCAGGTCCGCGCCCTCCACCCAGTGGGGGGCGCGGACCTGTTTCGTATCAACCCACCATTCCACCGGCCCCTGGTATCTCGTATGGTGGAAGTGTTCTTCCGAAATTTGTAGCTGGTTACCTTGTACCGGCTGGTAGGTGGGACGATCGGACAACGGGTCCGTCCACGCTCGCCGTGTGCGGGCCCGTGTACAGCGAAATCAGGGACAGAAGAGGAACACGGCCATGGCAACGGCGCCCAGCGTCTCGTATTCGATGACGGTCCGCCTGGAAGTGCCCGCGAGCGGAACCGCGGTCTCCCAGCTCACCACCGCCGTGGAGTCTTCGGGGGGCTCGGTCACCGGCCTCGACGTGACCGCGTCCGGTCACGAGAAGCTCCGTATCGACGTCACCATCGCCGCCACCTCCACCGCGCACGCCGACGAGATCGTCGAGAAGCTGCGCGGCATCGAGGGCGTCAGCCTCGGCAAGGTCTCGGACCGAACCTTCCTGATGCACCTCGGCGGCAAGATCGAGATGTCGTCCAAGCACCCCATCCGCAACCGTGACGACCTCTCGATGATCTACACCCCGGGCGTCGCCCGCGTGTGCATGGCGATCGCCGAGAACCCCGAGGACGCCCGGCGCCTGACCATCAAGCGCAACACCGTCGCAGTCGTGACGGACGGCTCCGCCGTGCTGGGTCTCGGCAACATCGGCCCGATGGCCGCCATGCCGGTCATGGAGGGCAAGGCGGCCCTCTTCAAGCGCTTCGCCGACATCGACGCGTGGCCGATCTGCCTGGACACCCAGGACTCCGACGAGATCGTCGCCGCCGTCAAGGCCATCGCCCCGGGCTTCGCCGGCATCAACCTGGAGGACATCTCCGCGCCGCGCTGCTTCGAGATCGAGGCACGCCTGCGCGAGGCCCTCGACATCCCCGTCTTCCACGACGACCAGCACGGCACCGCCATCGTCGTCCTCGCCGCCCTGACCAACGCACTTCGCGTGGTGGGCAAGGCGGTTGGCGATGTCAAGGTGGTCATGTCGGGCGCCGGCGCGGCCGGTACCGCCATCCTCAAGCTGCTCCTCGCGGCCGGCGTCAAGAACGCGGTCAGCGCCGACATCCACGGCGTCGTGCACGCGGACCGCCCCGACCTCGTCGACGCGGCCCCCGACTCCCCGCTGCGCTGGATCGCCGACAACACCAACCCCGAGGGGTACACCGGCACCCTGAAGGAGGCCGTGGTCGGCGCCGACGTGTTCATCGGCGTCTCCGCCCCGAACGTGCTGTCCGGCGAGGACGTCGCCGCCATGGCCGAGGGCGCCATCGTGTTCGCGCTCGCGAACCCGGACCCGGAGGTCGACCCGGCCGTCGCCCGTCAGACCGCCGCCGTGGTGGCCACCGGCCGTTCCGACTTCCCGAACCAGATCAACAACGTGCTGGTCTTCCCGGGTGTCTTCCGCGGCCTCCTCGACGCCCAGTCGAGGACCGTGAACACCGACATGATGCTGGCCGCGGCGACCGCCCTGGCCGACGTCGTCGGCGAGGACGAGCTGAACGCCAACTACATCATCCCGTCCGTCTTCAACGACAAGGTCGCGGGCGCGGTCGCCGGCGCGGTCCGCAAGGCCGCCTCCGCTCCTGTGACGGCGCCCACGTCCGTCTGATCCGGCGCGTCGCGGGGTGCGGGCCGGGCAGGGCGCCTCTAGGGTTGCGGGGATGCCCGCGTGGCCCGCGGTCCGCATCCACGACGGTCCGACGGGTCCACCCGGCCCGGGGGACCGCCGAAGCCTCCGATGCGGACGGAGCGTCACCGCGGCGTGACTGTGGCGCTTTTCGTGTGACCCTGGCGGGTGCCGGATTGGCTTTCCCGCCGCTGGTGGGGGCAGGATGCGTAACCGGGCGAGAGGGTCTGACGTTCAGACCCGGGTCCGGGGACTGTCCGAGGGCCCTGGCAGCATCGGCTTCGATCTCACGCCTCTAAGGCAAGTTGAACACGGGAGTACAACATGAACCGCAGTGAGCTGGTGGCCGCTCTGTCCGAGCGCGCCGAGGTGACCCGCAAGGACGCCGACGCCGTTCTGGCCGCGCTCGCCGAGACCGTCGGCGAGATCGTCGCCAAGGGCGACGAGAAGGTCACCATCCCCGGCTTCCTGACCTTCGAGCGCACCCACCGTGCCGCTCGCACCGCGCGCAACCCGCAGACCGGCGACCCCATCCAGATCCCGGCCGGCTACAGCGTGAAGGTCTCCGCGGGCTCCAAGCTCAAGGAAGCCGCCAAGGGCAAGTAGTACGCCCTTGTGCCGAGGGCCGCACAGGTCCTCGGGACGGCAGTAGTACGTACGACGAAGGGCGGCCACCCCACGGGGGTGGCCGCCCTTCGGTCTTGCTTCGGTCTTGCTTCGGTCTTGCTTCGGCCGTACCAGGGCCGTACCCGGGCCTCGTCCGGCCCTTGCGGGGCCCCCAGGAGGGCCTCACGGGCCCTTCCAGGGCCCTGTGGGGCCCCGGAAGGGATCGGTCCGGACCGGGACCCCCGTCGGGTCTCAGGATCCGGACCGGAAGCCGTCTCAGACGAGGTCGCCGTTCGGCAGTTCGACCTTGGCGCCGAGCTCGACGAGCTTCTCCATGAAGTTCTCGTAGCCGCGGTTGATCAGGTCGATGCCGTGCACGCGCGAGGTGCCCTCGGCCGCCAGCGCCGCGATCAGGTACGAGAAACCGCCGCGCAGGTCGGGGATGACCAGGTCGGCGCCCTGGAGCTTGGTCGGGCCGGAGACGACGGCCGAGTGCAGGAAGTTGCGCTGGCCGAACCGGCACGCGCTGCCGCCCAGGCACTCGCGGTACAGCTGGATGTGAGCACCCATCTGGTTGAGTGCCGAGGTGAAGCCGAGCCGGGACTCGTAGACCGTCTCGTGCACGATCGACAGGCCCGACGCCTGCGTCAGGGCGACGACCAGCGGCTGCTGCCAGTCGGTCTGGAAGCCGGGGTGCACGTCCGTCTCCAGCGCGATGGCCTTCAGCGGGCCGCCCGGGTGCCAGAAGCGGATGCCCTCGTCGTCGATCTCGAACGCGCCGCCGACCCGGCGGAACGTGTTCAGGAAGGTCATCATCGAGCGCTGCTGCGCCCCGCGGACGTAGATGTTGCCGCCGGTCGCCAGGGCCGCGGACGCCCAGGAGGCGGCCTCCAGACGGTCCGGGAGCGCCTTGTGGTTGTAGCCGCTCAGGCGGTCCACACCCGTGATGCGGATGGTGCGGTCGGTGTCGACGGAGATGATCGCGCCCATCTTCTGCAGGACGCAGATGAGGTCTTCGATCTCCGGCTCGACGGCGGCGTTGCTGAGCTCGGTCACGCCCTCGGCCAGGACGGCCGTCAGCAGGACCTGCTCGGTCGAGCCGACCGACGGGTAGGGGAGGCGGATCTTGCATCCGCGCAGGCGCTGCGGGGCCTCCAGGTACTGGCCGCCCTCGCGCTTCTCGATGGTCGCGCCGAACTGGCGGAGCACGTCGAAGTGGAAGTCGATCGGCCGGCCGCCGATGTCGCAGCCGCCGAGGCCCGGGATGAAGGCGTGGCCGAGGCGGTGCAGCAGCGGGCCGCAGAAGAGGATCGGGATCCGGGAGGATCCCGCGTGCGCGTCGATGTCGGCGACGTTGGCGCTCTCGACGTGGGTCGGGTCGAGGATCAGCTCGCCCGGCTCCTCGCCGGGCCGCACGGTCACGCCGTGCAGCTGGAGCAGCCCGCGCACGACCCGCACGTCACGGATGTCGGGAACATTGCGCAGCCGGCTCGGCTCGCTGCCGAGCAGGGCGGCGACCATGGCCTTCGGCACGAGGTTCTTCGCGCCGCGGACACGGATCTCGCCCTCGAGCGGGGTTCCGCCGTGGACAAGCAGGACATCGTTGCCGGTCATGGATCTCGCGTTCCGGAGAGGATGGGCAGGGGATCAGTGAAAAGGGTAAGGGTCACTACCCCCTTGTTTGTATGGCCGACGTGGCCGTAGGACTGTCATGAATTCGGTACAGCACCCTGCGTGTGCGACAGGTGGCGGAGTGTCGCGTTCCGGGGGTCGTTCCCGGGGCTGTGGCGGCGCGCGCTCCTCTCTGCCGCCGTGCGCCCTGAGCTGCGCGTGATCCGTTGCCGCCGTCCGCTCCCCCCGGAGGGCGATTGTGCGAGATCATGTCCGCATGACCGAGGTGTCCTCCCTCACAGGGCGGCTGCTCGTGGCCACCCCCGCCCTCGCGGACCCGAATTTCGACCGCGCGGTCGTGCTGCTGCTCGACCACGACGAGCAGGGCTCCCTCGGCGTGGTCCTCAACCGGCCGACCCCGGTGGACGTCCGCGACATCCTGCTGCCGTGGGCGCCGCTCGCCGGCGACCCGGGCGTGGTCTTCCAGGGCGGCCCCGTCGCGCTGGACTCCGCGTTGGGGGTCGCCGTGATCCCGGGCGAGGAAGGGCCGCTGGGCTGGCGCCGCGTGCACGGTGCGATCGGCCTCGTGGACCTGGAGACCCCGCCCGAGCTCCTCGCCGCCGCCCTCGGCGGCCTGCGCATCTTCGCCGGCTACTCCGGATGGGGTCCCGGCCAGCTGGAGGCCGAGCTGGGCGACGGCGCCTGGTACGTGGTCGATTCCGAACCCGGGGACGTCTCCTTCCCCGACCCCGAACGGCTGTGGCGGGCGGTGCTGCGCCGCCAGCGCAGCGAGCTCGCGATGGTCGCCACCTATCTGGACGACCCGTCGCTGAACTGACCCCGGCGGGGTTCAGTACCCTGGATTTCATGAGCACTCTTGAGCCCGAGCGCGGGACTGGTACGGGGACCCTCGTAGAGCCGACGCCGCAGGTGTCCCACGGCGACGGCGACCACGAGCGCTTCGCCCACTACGTCCAGAAGGACAAGATCATGGCGAGCGCGCTCGACGGCACCCCCGTCGTCGCGCTCTGCGGCAAGGTCTGGGTGCCGGGCCGCGACCCGAAGAAGTACCCGGTGTGCCCCATGTGCAAGGAGATCTACGAATCCATGGGCGCCGGCGGCGACAAGGACAAGGGCGGCAAGGACAAGTAACCGGGTCCGGTGACCCGGGTGCCGGCGCCGGGTCCCTCCGGGGGCCGGTGGTCCCGGGGCCGGAAGTCCCGACCGTCGAGGCGGAGGCCCTCGGTGCGCGCTATCGCGCCCGGGGGCCTTTTGCGTGCCCCGGGGGCGGGCTAGGGTCGGCCCGACGAGCACGCTGCGAAACGAGCGTTGCGCAGGGTGCAACAGGCTCGCTGCCGCGAAGGGCTGACGCATGGACCTGATCCCCGTACCGCAGGACGCCACCGTGGACGAGGAGGGCCGGCGCTACGCGTTCGGCCCGCAGCCGGTGCTCGCCGCCGGACCCGGCGCCGAGGGGGTCGCGCGCTGGCTGCGCCGCGAGGTCGGCGCCGCCACCGGGTGGGAGCTGCCGGCCGCGGGGCCCGGCGCGCGGGGCGACGTACGCCTGGCCGTCGACCCCGGGCGCGCGGAGGCCGACGGGCCGGAGTCCTACCGGCTGACCGTGGCCGCGGACGGGGTGGAGCTGACGGGCGCCTCCCCCGCCGGGCTGTTCTGGGGGGCGCAGACGCTGCGTCAGCTGCTCGGGCCCGCCGCGTACCGCAGGGCGCCGCTGGCCGGGCCCGGCGGCCGGCCCGGCTGGAGCCTGCCGTACGTCACCGTCGCCGACGCCCCCCGCTTCGGCTGGCGCGGGATGCTGCTCGACGTCGCCCGGCACTTCACGCCCAAGGACGGGGTGCTGCGGTACATCGACCTCCTCGTCGCCCACAAGCTGAACGTGCTCCACCTGCACCTGACGGACGACCAGGGCTGGCGGATCGAGATCGCCCGCTACCCGCGGCTCACCGAGGTGGGTGCCTGGCGCGCGCGCAGCCGCTGGGGGCACCGGGCCTCACCGCTGTGGAACGAGACCCCGCACGGCGGTTTCTACACCCGGGACGACATCCGCGAGATCGTCGCGTACGCGGCCGAGCGGCACGTGCGGGTGGTCCCCGAAATCGACGTCCCGGGCCATGCGCAGGCCGCGATCGCCGCCTACCCCGGGCTGGGCAACCGTGACGTCGTGGACACCGCCGCGCTCGGCGTGTGGGACGACTGGGGCGTCAACGAGAACGTGCTCGCCCCCACCGAGGACGTACTGCGCTTCTACGAGGGAGTGTTCGAGGAGGTCCTGGAGCTGTTCCCGGCGCAGGTCTCGCCCTTCGTCCACGTGGGCGGCGACGAGTGCCCCAAGGCGCAGTGGCGCGCCTCCCCGGCGGCCCAGGAGCGGATCGGGGAACTGGGGGTGGACGGGGAGGACGGGCTCCAGGCCTGGTTCATCCGGCACTTCGACGGCTGGCTCGCCGCGCGCGGGCGCCGGCTCGTCGGCTGGGACGAGATCCTGGAGGGCGGGCTGGCGGACGGCGCCGTCGTCTCCTCCTGGCGCGGCTACGGGGGCGGGATCGCCGCGGCCGAGGCCGGACACGACGTGGTGATGTGCCCCGAGCAGCACGTGTACCTGGACCACCGTCAGGCGGACGGCCCGGACGAGCCGATGCCCATCGGGTACGTGCGCTCGCTGGAGGACGTCTACCGCTTCGAGCCGGTCCCGCCAAAGCTCTCCGCGGAGGCCGCCGCCCACGTACTGGGCGCGCAGGCCAACGTGTGGACCGAGGTGATGGAGAACCAGGCCCGCGTCGACTACCAGGTGTTTCCGCGGCTGGCCGCCTTCGCGGAGACGGTGTGGTCCCGGCTGCCGGAACCGGAATCCAGGGACTACGAGGGCTTCGAGGCCCGGATGGCGGCGCACTACGCGCGGCTCGACGCCCTCGGCGTCGACTACCGGCCACCGGCGGGACCGTTGCCGTGGCAGCGTCGGCCGGGGGTGCCGGGACGTCCGCTGGAGGGCGCGCCCCCGATCGTGTGACCCGGGGGGCGTGCCGCCCGCCCCGCCGTCGTTGACCGGAAGCGGAACTCTTCGGAAACCTTTGGAACTCTGCCTCGAACCAGAGCGATACGGGGGAAAACGGGCGTTCGGGAGGTAGGGGAAACAGGTGGTGCGAGGCGGCGCCCGGCGGCGTCCGGGCAGGGTGCGGGCGGGGTGCGCGGCCGGGCCGCGGGCGGCACCCCGCGGCTCCTCCCGGCCGCCGTACGGGCCGCGCCCGGGGGTTCGGCCCGGCGGAGGCGCCGGGGAGACCCTCGCGCGGGGCGGTCCCGAAGATGTGCCAGAGTTGCCACGTCCCGGCGGTGAGCACGTACCGTACGGCGGACAGGCGTGAGCGCCGGGACCGGGACATCGGGAAGGGGCAGCTGGGTTGACCACGCACGCACCGCACGCATCGCATTCGACTCAGGGGTCGCAACCACCGCAAGCGGCCCAAACGGCGCAGTCCGTGACGCTGCCGACCTCGCTCGACGAGGCCGTGGCGGCGCTCACCGCCATGCCCGCGGCCGTGCCCGTGGCGGGCGGCACCGACCTCATGGCCGCCGTCAACGCCGGGCTGCTGCGCCCCGCCGCGCTGGTCGGCCTGGGACGCATCAACGAGATCCGCGGCTGGCAGTACCAGGACGGGCACGCGCTGCTCGGCGCCGGACTGACGCACGCCCGGATGGGACGGCCGGATTTCGCCGCTCTGATCCCCGCGCTCGCCGCCGCCGCCCGGGCCGCCGGCCCGCCGCAGATCCGCAACGCCGGCACCCTCGGCGGGAACATCGCGACGGCCGCGCCGACCGGTGACGCCCTGCCCGTGCTGGCGGCGCTGGAAGCAGTCCTGGTCATCGTCGGCCCCGACGGCTCGCGCGAGATCCCGGTCTCCCACCTGCTCGCCGGGCGCGAGATGCTGCGGCCGGGCGAGCTGATCGGCTTCGTGCGCGTTCCGCTGCTGCACGCGCCGCAGGTCTTCCTGAAGGCCACCGGACGTACCGGGCCGGGCCGCGCGGTGGCGTCCGTGGGGCTGGTGCTGGATCCCGCGCGCCGGGGCGTGCGGTGCGCCATCGGCGCGGTGGCCCCGATGCCGCTGCGGCCGCTGGAGGCCGAGCAGTGGGTGGCCTCGCTGATCGACTGGGACGGGGACCGCAGCCTGGCCCCCGAGGCGCTGGAGGCCTTCGGCGAGTACGTCGCGGCCGCCTGCGTGCCCGACCAGGGGGAACCGGTGTCCTCCGGAGTACTGCATCTGCGGCGGACGGTGGCCGTGCTGGCGCGCAGGGCCCTGGGGAGGGCGCTGACCTCATGAGTGAGAACGAGAACGTGAGCGGAACGACGGGGAACGCGGGCGGCGCGGGCAACGGCTGGGGCTGGGAGCCGGTGCCGCAGGGCGGCGAGTACGACTCCGAGGCCACGGCCTTCGTGAAGCTGCCGCAGGACATGCTGGACGCCCTCGACAACGGGGAACCCCTCGCCGCGCCCGGCCACGGGTACGTGCCGCCGCCGATGATCGTGCCGCTGGGCTCGGCCAGTGCGGACCCCAGCGCCACGGGCACCTGGACGATGCCGGTGCAGTGGCCCGAGGCGGGCGCGGACCGGGCTCCGGCCGAACCGGCGCGGGGGCCGATCCCGGCCTCCATCCCGCTGCCGCCGTCGGTGGCGGCGGCCTACGCGGAGCCCGCGGGCGGCGTCGCCGGAGCCGGGGGCGGCGCGGGCGGGGAGCACGACCAGGGGGCGACGGCCGAGTGGCAGTTCCCCGACGCGGTGCACCAGCCCGACGAGCCGGCGGCCACCGGGCAGTGGACCCTGCCGACGGTCGGTGAACCGCAGCAGGGGACGGGCGAGTTCCCGGCCGGCGGGTATGCGGCCGACGGGTTCGCGGCCGGCGGGTATGCGGCCGACGGCTATACGGCTGAAGGGTTCCCGTCCGACGGCTTTACGCCCGACGGGTTCGCGGCCGACGGGAGCGTGGGGGCGGCCGACTGGAGCCAGGCTCCGGCGACCCTGCCCGGCGGGGCGGCGGCCCCGTGGGCGCAGCCGGGGGTGCCGGCCGCGGGCGCCGGTGTGGCGGGCGGTGCCTTCGGGGCCGAGACGCTGATGAGCTCCGGCGTGCTGCCGGGCGAGGGGCCCGGGGCCGACGCGCCGGGACGCGGCCCGAGGGTGCTGGGCGGGCCCGGGGTCGGGACCCCGCTGCCGGAGGGCTACGCGCAGCCCGGCCCGGAGCCGGAGGGCGTGCTGCACGCCGCCCCGGACATCGACGCCGCCCACGGCCCGGCGCAGCCGCCGGTCGAGGAGCAGCGGCCGCGCCCGGTGGAGGCCGAGGCGGAGACCGGGCCGGTGGGGCCGCCGGAGCAGGGGCTCGGGCAGGAACCCGGGCACGGGTACGGGCACGGCCAGGAGTGGGAACCGGAGCGGGAGCAGGAGCGGGGCTTCGCGGAGGCGGCACCGGCCGCCGTCCCCGAGCAGGCCGCTGCCGATCCTGATTCCGACTCCCACCCCGATTCCGACCCCCACCCCGATTCCGACCCTCAACCCGTCGCCGAAGCGGGGGCCGCGGGCGTGCCGGGTGAGGACACCGCCGACAGCGCTGTGACACCCCCGGACGAGGGCGGTGGCGAAGGGGCGCCGATGCGGGAGGCGACGTACGAGGAAGAGGGACTTCCCGCCGTCGCCCATCACGAGCACCCGGCGGCTTCCTACGTCCTGCGCGTCAACGGCGCCGACCGGCCCGTCACCGGCGCCTGGATCGGCGAGTCGCTCCTGTACGTGCTGCGCGAGCGCCTCGGCCTGGCCGGCGCCAAGGACGGCTGCTCGCAGGGCGAGTGCGGAGCCTGCGCGGTGCAGGTCGACGGACGGCTCGTCGCCTCCTGCCTCGTCCCCGCGGCGACGGCGGCGGGCAGCGAGGTCCGCACCGTGGAGGGTCTCGCGACCGGCGGGCAACTGTCGGACGTGCAAGAGGCGTTGTGCAGGTCGGGCGGGGTGCAGTGCGGCTTCTGCGTACCGGGCATGGCCATGACCATCCACGACCTGCTGGAGGGCAACCACGCCCCCAGCGACCTGGAGACCCGGCAGGCGCTGTGCGGCAACCTCTGCCGCTGCTCCGGCTACAAGGGCGTCGTCGAGGCGGTCCGCGAGGTCGTCGCGGAGCGCGAGGCGACGGCGGCCGAGGCCGCGGCGACGACCGCCGCCGGGGAGCCCGCCGCGGCCGAACCGCGCATCCCGCACCAGGCGCCGCCCGGCGAGGGCGGCGTCCACGGCGGCCCCGGAGCGTACGGAGCCCACGGCGGCCACGACACGCCGGCCGGGGGCGAGGCCCTGCACGGCGGTCACGACATGCAGGGCGGCGGCGGCCAGGTCCTGCACGGCGGCCACGACACCCTGGGCGGCGGCCAGGTCTTCCCCGGCGTCCACGACTCCCTGGGCGGCGGCCAGGTCCTCCAGGGTGGTCACGACACCATGGGCGGCGGCCAGGTCTTCCCCGGAGCCCACGACACGCTCGGCGGCGGCCAGGTCCTGCACGGCGGTCACGACACGCTCGGCGGGGACCAGGTCTTCCCCGGCGTCCACGACACCTACGGCGGCGGCCAGGGCATCCCCGGCCTCCACGACTCCCAGCAGCACGCCGGCCAGGACCCGCACCACGCCGGCCACGACCCGCACCAGGTCGGGCACGACCCGCACCAGGTCGGGCAGCACGTCCACGGCGGCCACGACACCCACGGCGGCCACGACGCCTTCGGCGGCCACGGAGCCATCGGCGGCGGCCACGACACCTTCGGCGGCCAGGGCATCCAGGGCGGCCACGACACCCTCGGCAGCCAGGACATCCAGAACATCCAGGACATCCAGGGCATCCACGGGATCCACCACAACGGAGGCATGGCGTGAGCGGGCAGGACGCGGCCACGGCGACGACCGCCGTCACCACGGTCGGTGCCGCGGCGGAAGGGGAGCCGACGTCGCCGCGCATGAGCGGAATCGGCGCTTCCGTCCCCTCGGCGGACGTCCGCGCCAAGACCGAGGGCACCTTCCCGTACGCCGCGGACCTGTGGGCCGAGGGCCTGCTGTGGGCGGCCGTGCTGCGGTCCCCGCACGCCCACGCCCGCATCCTGTCCATCGACACCTCGGCCGCGGCCGAGATGCCCGGCGTCCGCGCCGTGATCACCCACGCCGACGTCCCCGGCGCGACCACGCACGGCCGCCGGATCGCCGACCGGCCGGTGTTCGCCCACGACGTGGTCCGCCACCACGGCGAGCCCATCGCCGCCGTCGCCGCCGACCACCCCGACACCGCACGCCTCGCGGCCGCCGCCATCACCGTCGAGTACGAGCTGCTGGACGCCGTCACGGACCCCGAGCAGTCCTTCGGCGCAGCCCCCCTCCACCCGGACGGCAACCTGATCCGGCACATCCCGCTGCGCTACGGCGACCCCGAGGCGACGGGGGAGGTGGTGGTCGAGGGCCTCTACCGGATCGGCCGCCAGGACCCCGCCCCCATCGGCGCCGAGGCCGGCCTCGCGGTGCCCCGCCCCGACGGCGGGGTGGAGATCTACACCGCCTCCACCGACCCGCACACCGACCGCGACCTCGCCGCCGCCTGCTTCGGCCTCGACCCGGACCGCGTCCGCGTCGTCGTCACCGGGGTGCCGGGCGCGACGGCCGACCGCGAGGACCCCGCCTTCCAGCTCCCGCTCGGTCTCCTGGCCCTGCGCACCGGCTGCCCCGTGAAGCTGGCCGCCACCCGCGAGGAGTCCTTCCTCGGCCACGCCCACCGCCACCCGACGCTGCTGCGCTACCGCCACCACGCGGACGCGGAGGGCCGGCTGGTCAAGGTCGAGGCCCAGATCCTGATGGACGCGGGCGCCTACGCCGACTCCTCCGCGGAATCCCTCGCGGCGGCGGTGGCGTTCGCGTGCGGCCCGTACGTCGTCCCGCACGCCTTCGTGGAGGGCTGGGCGGTCCGCACCAACAACCCCCCGTCCGGCCACGTGCGCGGCGAAGGCGCCATGCAGGTGTGCGCGGCCTACGAGGGCCAGATGGACAAGCTCGCGGCCGCCCTCGGCATCGACGGCGCGGAACTGCGCCTGCGCAACGCCCTCGCCACCGGCGACCTGCTCCCCACCGGCCAGACGGTCACCTGCCCGGCCCCCGTCGCCGAACTCCTGCGTTCCGTACGCGACTTCCCGCTGCCCTCCCTCCCGAAGGACACCCCGGAGGAGGAGTGGCTGCTGCCCGGCGGCCCCGAGGGCGCGGGCGAACCGGGCGCGGTGCGACGCGGGGTCGGCTACGGCGTGGGCATGGTCCACATGCTCGGAGCCGAGGGCGCGGACGAGGTCTCGACGGCCACGGTGAAGGTGATCGGCGGCACGGCCACCGTCATCTGCGCGGCCGTCGACACCGGGCAGGGCTTCGCGACCCTCGCCCGTCAGATCGTCCAGGAGGTCCTCGGCGTGGACGAGGTGGCGATGGCCCCCGTCGACACCGACCAGCCGCCGGCGGGCCCGTCGGCGCACGGCCGCCACACCTGGGTCTCGGGCGGCGCCGTGGAGCGCGCGGCCAAGATGGTCCGCACGCAGCTCCTCCAGCCGATGGCCCACAAGCTGGGCATGTCCACGGAACTCCTGCAGATCCAGGACGGCCGGATCACCTCCTACGACGGCGCCTTCTCGACGACGGTCGCGGAGGCGATCGAGGGCAAGGAGCTCTGGGCGACGGCCCAGTGCCGCCCCCACCCGACGGAACCGCTGGACGCGGACGGCCAGGGCGACGCGTTCGTCGGGCTCGCCTTCTGTGCGATCCGCGCGGTGGTCGACGTGGACATCGAGCTGGGCTCGGTACGCGTCGTGGAACTCGCGGTCGCCCAGGACGTGGGCCGCATCCTCAACCCCCGCCAGCTGGAGGCCCGTATCGAAGCGGGCGTCACCCAGGGCGTGGGCGCGGCACTGACGGAGAACCTCCGCTCGGTCGCGGGCCTGGTCCGCCACCCCGACCTGACCGGCTACGCCCTGCCGACCTCCCTCGACGCCCCGGCGGTGCGCATCGTCCGGCTGGTGGAGGAGCGCGACGTGGTGGCCCCGTTCGGCGCGAAGGCGGCGAGCGCGGTACCGGTGGTGACCACCCCGGCGGCGGTCGCGTCGGCGGTCCGCGCGGCGACGGGCCGGCCCGTGAACAGGATCCCGATCCGGCCATCGGCGGCGGTGGCGGCGTCCAACTCGTAACCGTGTGACCCGCATTGCACGTGCAACCCGAACTTGGGCCGGTCGGCGCCGATCGATAGAGTGATCGGCGGCGCCCGGAACGTGCGGGTGCGAACGGGGACGGGGAGCGACGCCGGAGACGGGCGCCGCGCCCGCGGGGAGACGGGGAAGCGGGGAGGCCGACGTGGCAGAGGACAACGGGCCGATGCTGTTGGGGGGCAACGTCAGCGCGGGCGTGGCGGACGCCATCATGAGCCAGGCGCAGGCCCTCCAGGTCGAGTACGAGTCGATGACCGGCTACAAAAAGCTGGTCGACGCCCTCCTGAAGAAGCTGGAAGGCTCGGAGGCAGCCGACAAGAACCTCGCCGACGGCACCCTCCCGGCAGGCACCCTCGGCACGGGCTTCCCGGAGGCCGACTCCCTCTTCAAGGCGTACTCGACGGTCCACACGGAGCTGCAGAAGCTCTCCCAGGGCCTGGCCGCCCAGATCGAGGCCCTCGGCATCGCAGTCCTGACGACGGGCAACGGCTACGCGGGGGTGGACGAGGACACGCAGGCGCGCATGCGCGCCATCATCCGGCAGTCGAAGCTGGACTACGTCCGCGACCGCGACCCGCTGGTCCGCGAGGAGGAGGAAGCCCGCCGAAAGGCCGCGACCCAGCAGGGCACCCCGGCTCCCACCCACAGCAAGTCAGGGGGTTCCATCTGATGGCGACGGACTTCGAGGGCTACACGCACGAGCAGCTGCTGGCGATGATCGCCTCTCTGGACTCGGCGACGGTCGTCGCCCGGGCCACCCAGTTGGAGGGTGCCGCGGTCGCGATCAAGGACATCGGCGAGAGCCTGCGGAAGCACCAGGTCAAGGGGTGGGAGGGGGCAGCGGCCGACGAGTTCCAGAAGTGGGTGACGCGGGCGGGCAACGCGACGCTGCGGCTGGCGGATTACAGCCAGGAGGGCAGCAAGTGGATGACGCACGCGGCTCAGACGATGGTGGAGGTGAAGGCCAACACCCCGAAGTACGACACGTCGGCGGCGGCGAACCTCGCGGCCGCGCACGAGTTCCACAACGACCCGGACGCCCAGCAGCTGGGCCAGACGGCGCACTCGAAGCTGAGCGGTGACCGCCACGAGGCGATCCAGCAACTGACGAAGCTGGCGCAGTCCTACGACACGTCGGCGACCCAGATGAACAAGGCGGAAATCCCGACGTTCCCTCCGCCGCCGAAGGTGTTCGATCCCATTGGTGTTCACGACGTTGAGTACGTTGATCGATCGGTGGGTACCGGCGATGGGCCAGGGGCCGGCGGCGCCTCGTATATCCCCCCGGCCTCGAACCATGGTGGGTCCTCGTTCGGGACTGGTGGAGTATCGGGTCACCCGTCGTCTCTGGGCACTGGCGTGCCGCTGACGGCGGAGCCGACGCCGACACCGGTGCTTCCGGACCGGAGCGTCGACGTAGGTCTCGATCACGTCGCGACACTTCCGGAGACGACTCTGCTGCCTGTTGCCGGTCTGCCCGGCGGAGGGGGGCCTGCGCTTCCCGGTGGAGGAGGGCCCAACACCGTGACACCGATGCCGCCCGTGATGCTTCCCCCGACTCGGGGCGTGCCGACCGCAGGGGGTGGCCAGCTGCCGGGTGTGAGGTTTCCGGGTGGCCTGGGCGGCAAGGTCGGCCCGCCGCCCCGCGACACCGGCATCGTGGGTGGGAAGCCCATTTCCTCCGGCCCCTCCGGTGCCGGTATTCCCCGTGGCACTGTGATCGGTGCGGAAGGCGCACAGCCCGGTGGTCGTGGCATGGGCGGCCCGATGGGCGGTGGTGTGCAGAGTCCGCAGGGTCCCCGTGGCGGTTCACTGGTCGGCCGTCGGCTCGCCACGGAGCCTGGGGGCGTTGTCGGTGGCCGCCAGAATGCTGCCGGAGGCCAGTCGTTCACCCAGGGCGGCTCCGGCCTCGTGCGCAACGGATCAGGGCCCGGCATGGCCGGCAGCGGGATGAGCCACGGTGGTGCCGGTGTGTCTGCTCCGGCCGGACGGCGCAGGGGCCAGGGGAGCGGACGCCCCGGCTATCTGGCCGAGGACGAAGAGACCTGGCAGGGTGATCGTCGTGTCGTTCCGCCGGTGATCGACTGAGTGGATCGGACGTTGCACGGGATGTGTATGCGCAAGGCGACCTCGGCCCTGGTGGGTCTGCTGCTGGCAGGGGTCGCCTCGACCCCTGCGCATGCACAGACGATCCGTGAACGCCAGTGGCACCTAGATGCTATGAAGGCCGATGACATCTGGAAGATCAGCACGGGCAAGGGCGTCACCGTCGCTGTTATCGACACGGGTGTGGGACGCGTTTCTGAGTTGGAGGGGCAAATCCTCCCAGGTAAGAACCTTGCCCCATCGCAAGATGGAGACGAACGCACCGACTATGACAATCACGGCACATCCATTGCCGCGGTGATCGCTGGGACTGGAAAGCATCCCAGCGGTGATGGAGCGATCGGGCTGGCTCCGGGTGTGAAGATCCTCCCGATTCGCGTCCCGATCGAGAACGATGCGAAACACCCTGGTGTGACACAAGCGATCCGTTATGCGGCGGACTCCGATGCCAAGATCATAAACATTTCCCTGGGTCTGGACGAGGAAGACCCTGCGAGGCCTGATGCGGTGGAGTATGCCCTCTCTAAGGGGAAATTGATCTTTGCCGGTGTCGGAAATGACGCGCAAGGGCTCAACAACGTCAAATACCCGGCAGCGACGCCAGGGGTGGTGGGCGTCGGGGCGATCGGGCCTGACGGCGGCGCCACCAAGGAGTCGGAGCACGGTCCGCAGGTGGACATGTCAGCCCCTGGAGTTGATATTTACGCCGCCTGCCAGGGCAAGTCGGAGGTATGCGTCAGCCACGGCACCAGTGACGCGTCCGCCCTCGCCTCCGCCTCCGCCGCTCTGCTCTGGTCCGCTCACCCCGACTGGACCAACAACCAGGTCCTCCGGGTCCTGTTGAACACCGCCGGCAAGCCCGTGGACGGAGTCGAGCGGAACGACTACGTCGGCTACGGCGTCGTTCGGCCCCGGATCGCGGTGCCCACTCCCGGGGATCCGGGCCCTCGGGATGTGTACCCGCTCCCCGACCTGGCGGCGGCCGGCGCCCCTGGCGGGAAAACGGCGGAAACTGGCGCGTCCAAGCCCGTACCGCAGCCAGAGGCGGGCGTTAAGGAGAGTGACGGCAGTAGCCTCCCGTGGATCGCCCTCGGGCTGGGTGCCTGCGTCGTCATCGGCGGGGCCGTCACTGCCGTCGCCGTACGCCGCAACCGTCGCTGAACCGAACAGACCGCACCGCCCCCGGAGGCCCGGATGTCGTTCGACGAGGAATGGGCCGCCGCCCGCACCACCGCAGCGGCCAACGTCTCCATGCGGCTCAACCGGGCCCCGGCTGCCGGCGGCCAGGACCTTGAGCTCAATCAGGACCACATCGGCGCGGTCGGCACCGAGGCCCACACCCTGCACTCCCGCCTCCAGACCGACGGCAAGCACGCCGCCACCGCCACCGCCGAAGCGGCCGGCGCGCTCGGCAAAGAGGGCTTCGCGAGCGGGGCGGCCCTGGCGAGGCTCAACTCCCGTTGGGAGAGCCAGGTGAAGACCCTGGCCTCCGCCTGCGCGCAGATCTCCAACGGGCTGAACTACTCCCTCTCCTCGCACAACAAGGAAGAGCAGCAGCTCTACACCGAGTTCACGACCTCGAAGCTCGACGAGTACCTCAAGTAGGCGGCGCCCGTGCTGACGTACGAGAACGTGCTCAACGCCCCGGTCGACAAGCTCCACACGGCGGCCACCGACTGGCAGGCCATGGTCGCGAAGCTGGAGGAGCTCGCCGAGGCGGCCCGCAACGGCATGAAGACCAAGGCCGACAAGGCCGAGTGGAGCGGGGTCACGGCCGGGGTGGCGCGGCCGTTCGTGGCGAAGACGGCCAAGGAGTTCGAGGACGCCGCCAAGGAGGCCAAGGGCATCCAGCAGGCGCTCACCCGGGCCCACGCCACGTTCGCGTCGTCCCGCGACCGGCTGAAGAAGCTCTCCGAGGAGGAGGTGCCCGCCGCGGGCTTCCGGGTGGACGCCAAGGGCAAGGTGCAGGCCGCCCCCCTCGTCACCGAGGAGGAGCGCTACGCGGCCCGGCACGACCCCGACTACCAGGAGTCCGTCCGCGTCAACCTGCCCCTGTGGCAGGCGAAGATCGACGCAGCCGTCGACGCCTGCGACGACGTCGACCAGTCGCTCGCCCGCCTGCTGGGCGCCAACGTCGCCGAGGACCACGACTTCGGCGCACCCAAGTACGCCGGCCTCGCCGCCGAGCAGGCCGGCCACGCCGCCGCCCTCGCGAAGAAGGGGCGGGACCTCTCCCACGCCGAGCTCGTGGAGCTGAACGAGCTGCTGGCGGACAACGCGAAGGTTCCGGAGTTCTCGACGGCCTTCTACCAGGAGCTGGGCCCCAAGGGCGCACTCCAGTTCTTCGGCTCCATGTCGACCGACACCCAGGAGTGGGGCAAGGTCGACGAACAGCGGCTCAAGGACGTCCAGGAACTCCAGAAGAACCTGGGCCTGAACCTCGCGACGGCGACCCGCTCCACATCCGAGCCGCACCTCCCCGACAGCTACGCGCAGGACCTGCGCAAGCTCGGCACCCAGCACATCCCGCTGGCCAAGTACGACCAGAACCCGCCCTACGGCTACCAGCTGCTCGGCGGGATCATGCGCTACGGCAACTACGACCCCAAGTTCCTGGTCCCCATCGCCGAACACGCCACCCAGATCCACGCGAAGGACCCCGACTTCTTCAACGGGACCCGCCGCCTGGACGGTCTCGGCAAGAACCTGCTCAACCCCTCCGGGGTCAACGGCGCCGGATACGACCCGGTGGTCAGCTTCCTGGAGGCACTGGGGCACAGCCCGGAGGCCTCGGCCGAGTTCTTCGACCCCGGACGGCCCCCGCACGCCTACGACCAGGACGGCACGGAGAGGCCGGGCGTCCCGAACCTGGGCAAGGACGCCAAGGGCCAGCCGATCACGGGCTACCTCGATTTCTTCGCCCGGGAGGACTACGACTGCACCATCGACATGGAGGGCACGAACTTCGACGACCTGAAGAAGGTCGAGAAGCACATGCCGGATGCCTTGGGGCATGCCCTGGAGGCGGCTGCGCTCGGTCATGCCTGGGACGACCCGAAGCCCGAGCTCCACCGGACCGATGCCGGTGCGGCGGTCATGGCAGCGGCTGTGGCCAAATACGGCGGCGACGCCGGACTCCTCCGTCATCAGGAGGTCCTGGCGGACAGTCTGGGCAACATGACCGCCGGGTACATCGACGACGTCAACCGCGCGCTGAGTTCGGATCCCGACAAGAGCGTCTTCGCCCCACGGGACGGGGACGATCAGGCCCATGTGAAATTCGAGCGCGACGGCGCCCGTGACCTGCTGGCCGTGCTCGGGCAGCATCCCGACGCCTACGCCACCGTCTCCACCGCAGAGCGTGTCTACTCCGCGAGTGTGCTGGAAGGCCAAGTGGCACACGACGGAAACATCGACGAGGGCCGGGCCCGGTCGACGATCCGGACCACGGCCGAGGTGCAGGGCATCCTCGACGAGTCCCGAGCGGGACAGGTGCAAGGCATCGGGGAGAAGAAGCACGAGGAATACGAGAAGGCGCACGAACAGCAGTCCGCCTGGGTCGAGTTCGGGACGACGGCGGCGATCGCGGGTGGTGTGGCCTTGCTGCCCGCCACGGCCGCAGCAGCGGGAGCGGCAGCGGTCGTCGTTCCGCTGGCCATCGACCTCGGCAGTGGTGCTGCCGAGCAGGCGGCCTCAGGAGTCGTGGGCGAGTGGTCGGACGAGGTCAAGGAAGAACACAAGGACAAGATCGACGGCGCGACGCACGACAGCAACAAGGCCATGTACCAGGCAGGTGAGCACAGTGCCGAGGCGCCCATGCAGAAGTTCATGGAGCGCCATCGCATCGATCCGAACAGCGACTTTGGGAACAACTTCGTCGAGTCGATGCGCATCGGGTACGAAACCGGCAACTCCATTGCCCGTCAGCAAGGCCATGAGGCGCAGACCAAGGGCGCCGAGTGAGCCGGTGCCGGATACCGCGGCGGCCGGGTGCCCTGATGCTCTGGGGGGCGGCATTCGGCGCGGCGGTGATGGGCTGCTCTGCCGCTGAGCCGGGGCCCGCCGCCCCGCCCACCGCTGGGCCGCTGCTCTCCGTCAGTCAGGTCTGCGCCGGGCTCTTCACGGACGACGGCGGGAAGGCGTTGGAGCGGATCCTCGAGTCCACGGAGTTCCAGATCCGGGACGAGAAACGGAATCCGGAGGTCGGGGTGGTCGCGCGGGCAATGGAGGACGCCTACCGGTCCGGCGCAAAGATCCATTACGCCCCTCAACCGGTCTGCAGGATCGTAGGGATGGGGAAGGCCGGTTACCGCCCCACGGCGAATGTCATGTTCACCGCTTACAGCAAGTACGACGCAGACCCGGCCGATCTTCCAGGAGTAACCGCCAGGAGGCCGAGGGTTTGGATGCAGGGGAAGTCGGTCGACGTCACGTTCGACTGTGTCAGTGTGCGCGTCGGCTCGACCCCTGACGTTCCCTTGCAGGTCACCACGGCGTTCCAAGAGCAGTGGCAGGCGAGCAAGGGCGCGGCCGTCCTGGGCCAGGACTACCTGGCCGTCACCCACTCGGCGGCGCTGGCAGTGGCCAAGGTGCTCGGGTGCGTGAATGACGGAGGGCTTCCTGCCCGGGCGCAGGAGCTGCCGCCGCCGGCGGTCGACGCCGATGCAGGCTCGGCACCCAACGAAAGCCCCGCCCCGTAGCGGCCCTGCACACGGCCAAGGCCGCCCGGGGACGGATCCCCCGGGCGGCCTTCGGTCGGAAGCCGTGACCGGAATCGAACCGGCGTAACTCGCTTTGCAGGCGAGTCCCTCAACCACTCGGGCACACGGCTGTGGTGGTGATGCGTACGACGCTACGGGTGGTCCGCGGAGCCGGGAAGGGGGGCGGGTGGGGTGCAATGTGACTGCCATGTCGCGTTCACAGTCCTAGGTCCCGGGGCCGAGGAGGGATCAGTCCAATAGACAGGGGCGTCAGGCCGGTGTGGGCCTTACTCTGGGGCGATGAGCGCCCTTGAACCCCGGATATCCGTGCCCGACGCCGCCCCGCCCCCGCAGGGCGGCGTTCTCGGGCCCGCGTACCGGACGCTCAGTGTCGGGATGATCTCCGTCATCTTCCTGATCGCCTTCGAGGCCACCGCCGTCGGGACGGCCATGCCCGTCGCCGCCCGGGAGCTGGACGGGATCGGGCTCTACGCCTTCGCGTTCTCCGCCTACTTCACCACCAGCCTCTTCGGCATGGTCCTGTCCGGGCAGTGGTCCGACCGGCAGGGCCCGCTGCGGCCGCTCACCGTCGGGATCGGGGCCTTCGCCGCCGGGCTGGTGTGCTCCGGGACCGCCGTGGGCATGGGGGTCTTCGTCCTCGGGCGGGCCGTGCAGGGGTTCGGGGGCGGGTTGGTCATCGTCGCGCTCTACGTGGTGGTCAGCCGGGCCTACGAGGAGCGGCTGAGGCCCGCCATCATGGCCGCCTTCGCCGCGAGCTGGGTCGTGCCGTCCATCGTCGGGCCGCTGGCCGCCGGGACGGTCACCGAGCACCTCGGCTGGCGGTGGGTGTTCCTCGGCATCCCGGCGCTGGTCGTCGTACCGCTGGTGGTGGCCCTGCCCGCGATCCGGCGGACCGCCTCCGGGCCCGTGGACCCCGGGGCGGTCGCCGCGTTCGACCGGCGCCGGATCGGGTTCGCCCTCGGGATCTCGCTGGGCGCGGGGCTGCTCCAGTACGCCGCCCAGGACCTGCGCTGGCTGTCGCTGCTGCCCGCCGTCGCGGGCGTGGCCCTGCTGGTGCCGGCCGTGCGGGCGCTGATGCCGCGCGGGACCTACCTGGCCCGGCGCGGTCTGCCGTCCGTGGTGCTGCTGCGCGGGGTCGCGGCGGGGGCCTTCATCGGGGCCGAGAGCTTCGTGCCGCTGATGCTGGTCACCCAGCGGGGGCTGAGCCCCACGATGGCCGGCTTCTCGCTGGCGCTGGGCGGGGTGACGTGGGCGGTCGGCTCCTGGGTGCAGTCCAAGGGGCGGATGGCGCCGTACCGGGAGCGGCTCATGGTCGCCGGGATGGTGATGGTGGCCCTCGCCATCGCGGCGGCCCCGGCGGTGCTCATCGAGGCCGTCCCCGTCTGGACGGTGGCACTGGCGTGGGCCGGGGGCTGCCTCGGCATGGGGCTGGTGATCGGCCCGACCAGCGTGCTGCTGCTGGAACTGTCGGCGCCCGAGGAGGCCGGGGCGAACTCCGCCGCGCTCCAGATCTCCGACGCCCTCGCGAACGTGGTGCTGCTCGCGGCCGTCGGCGCGGCCTTCGCCGGGCTCGGCGGGGGAGCGGTGGGCTCCGCCGGGCACACCCTGACCGGGGGCGCCGCCTCCGCCTCGCACCCCGCGGCGTTCCTGGCGGTGTTCCTGCCGATGGCGTGCGTGGCGCTGGTGGGGGCGTGGGTCGCGACCCGGCTGGAGCCCGCCCGGCCCGGGACCGGCACCCGGAAAAGCTGAGGGGGCGGGCGGCCCGAGGGGATAGGTTCGCGGCATGCACGACATGTACGAGCTGACCCTCACCCTCACCCTCACCCTCTCCGACGCCGAGCGCGCCGAGCTCTCCGACCTGGCCGACGCCACCGGCCGCACGCCCGAGGCGCTCGCGCTGGACGCCGTACGGGAGCACCTGCGGGCGGAGCGCGAGCGCGTCGGGGAGGCCGCCGCGCGCCTCGCCCGGGCCCACGCCCCGCTGCTGGAGAGGCTCGGGCAGTGAGCGCGGACCGGGCCCCGGCCCTGCCTCCCGGCCCGGCCCCGGCGAACCCCGCCGTGCGCCACCTCACCCTCGCCGAGGTCCTCGACCTCGCCCGGCACGCCTGCCTGGCCCAGGACCAGCCCGTGGAGCTCCGTGCCCCCGGGCTGCTGGAGTCCGCCGTGCACCGGCCGCGGGCGCGCATGTTCGGGACGCCGGCCTACGAGGACCCGTACGAGCAGGCCGCCGCGCTGCTCCACGGGATCGCCGCGAACCACCCCCTGGTCGACGGCAACAAGCGCACCGCCTGGCTGGCCGCCGCCACCTTCCTCGCCGTGAACGGCGTGGACCTCGCGGCGGTGGACCAGGACACGGCGTACGACCTGGTCATCGACGTGGCCGCCGGCCGCGAGGCCGATGTCGCCGTGATCGCCGGGCGGTTGCGCGCGATGTGACGCTCGCCGCACCCGCCGAGGTCACGGGCCTGTCCCTCCGGGAGGGGCGGGCGGGGGCCGGTAAGGTGGCCCGGTTGTCCTACGTACGACCGCGACCGTGACTGAGACGAACCGGAGACCGTGACTACTACCGCCTCCCACCACCTCTCACCCGCCTTCCCCGGCCGCGCGCCGTGGGGCACCGCGAGCAAGCTGCGTGCCTGGCAGGAGGGTGCCCTGACCCGGTACATCGAGACGCAGCCGCGCGACTTCCTCGCGGTGGCGACCCCCGGAGCCGGCAAGACCACCTTCGCGCTGACCCTCGCGTCCTGGCTGCTGCACCACCACGTGGTGCAGCAGGTGACCGTCGTCGCGCCGACCGAACACCTGAAGAAGCAGTGGGCGGAGGCGGCGGCCCGGATAGGCATCCGGCTCGACCCGGAGTACTCCGCCGGGCCGCTGAGCAAGGACTACCACGGGGTCGCCGTGACCTACGCGGGCGTCGGCGTCCGCCCGATGCTGCACCGCAACCGCTGCGAGCAGCGCAAGACCCTGGTGATCCTCGACGAGATCCACCACGCGGGCGACTCGAAGTCCTGGGGCGAGGCCTGCCTGGAGGCCTTCGACCCGGCGACCCGGCGCCTGGCCCTGACCGGCACGCCCTTCCGGTCCGACACGAACCCGATCCCCTTCGTCACGTACGAGGAGGGCAACGACGGGATCCGCCGCTCCTCCGCGGACTACACCTACGGCTACGGCAATGCGCTGGGCGACGGCGTCGTGCGGCCGGTCATCTTCCTCTCCTACAGCGGCAACATGCGCTGGCGCACCAAGGCGGGCGACGAGATCGCGGCCCGCCTCGGCGAGCCGATG
This sequence comes from Streptomyces sp. NPDC004667, assembly GCF_040609475.1. Classification (NCBI taxonomy): domain Bacteria; kingdom Bacillati; phylum Actinomycetota; class Actinomycetes; order Kitasatosporales; family Streptomycetaceae; genus Streptomyces; species Streptomyces sp. NPDC004667. The sequence continues at coordinate 26,051 of NZ_JBEXKC010000073.1, forward strand.
ACCAAGGACGCCATCTCGCAGGCCTGGCGCACCGCGCTGGACCCGCGCGGCGACTGGATGCCGAACGTGCTGCGCGCCGCCGACCAGCGCCTGACGGAGGTCAGGAAGGGCATCCCGGACGCGGGCGGCCTCGTCATCGCCTCCGACCAGGACTCGGCGCGCGCGTACGCCAAGCTGATCCGCGAGATCACCGGGACGAAGGCGACCCTGGTGCTGTCGGACGACACGGGCGCCTCGAAGAACATCGACACCTTCAGCGGCAACGACGACCGCTGGATGGTCGCGGTCCGCATGGTGTCCGAGGGTGTCGACGTCCCGCGGCTGGCGGTCGGCGTGTACGCGACGACGATCTCGACGCCGCTGTTCTTCGCGCAGGCGGTCGGGCGTTTCGTGCGATCGCGCAGGCGCGGCGAGACGGCGTCCGTGTTCCTTCCGACGATCCCCTACCTCCTCGGCTTCGCGAACGAGATGGAGGTCGAGCGCGACCACGTCCTCGACAAGCCGAAGAAGCAGGGCGAGGAGGACCCGTACGCCGAGTCCGAGAAGGAGATGGACGAGGCGAACCGGCAGGAGGACGAGGACACCGGCGAGGACGAGCAGATGTCCTTCGAGGCGCTGGAGTCCGACGCCGTCTTCGACCGGGTGCTCTACGACGGCGCCGAGTTCGGCATGCAGGCGCACCCCGGCAGCGAGGAGGAGCAGGACTACCTCGGCATCCCGGGGCTGCTGGAGCCGGACCAGGTGCAGATGCTGCTCCAGAAGCGGCAGTCGCGCCAGATCGCGCACAGCCGGCGCAAGCCGGACTCCGAGGCGGACCTGCTGGAGCTGCCGGCCGACCGGCGGCCGGTGGTTTCGCACAAGGAGCTGCTGGAGCTGCGCAAGTCGCTGAACACGATGGTCGGCGCGTACGTCCACCAGAGCGGCAAGCCGCACGGGGTGATCCACACGGAGCTGCGCCGGGTGTGCGGCGGGCCGCCGAGCGCGGAGGCGACGGCGGGGCAGCTGCGGGAGCGGATCAAGAAGGTGCAGGAGTGGGCCACGCGGATGCGGTAGCGCGTCCGCGGGGGGTGTGACACGCGGAACGGGGTCCGTGCGCTGCTGCGCACGGACCCCGTTCTCGTGTGACTGCCGACTACCCGACTGCCGTCAGGCGCCGACGCGCCGACGGCGGCCGTTGCCCGCGACGAGGGCCGCACCCATGGCGAGCGCGACGCCGCCGGCGCCGAGGGCCCAGCTGGTGGCCGCGTCGGCACCGGTCTCGGCGAGCTGACCACCGGCGTTGGTGGTGGTGCCCGTGCCGGTGCCGGTGCCCGTACCGGTGCCGGTGCCGGTGTTGTGGTCGACGATCGGCGTGGTGGAGGTGCCACCGTTCGGCTTGGTGCCGCCGCCGGTGTGGCTGCCACCGTTGTTGCCGCCCGTGTTGCCGCCGGTCTTCCCCTCGACCTTGGACTCGACGACGTTGTCTGCGGAGTAGCTCTCGTCACCCTCGGCGTTGCTCCACCCCGCGGGGGTGAGGGCGATGTCCGTCGTGGGGGTGTCCTTCGAGAACTTCAGACGGAGCTTGATGTCGAACTTGTCGTCCTTCGAGATGGCCCCGTGTCCGAAGGTCAGGAAGAACTCGTTGTCGGAGCCGGTCGACTCCGCCGGGTACCAGTCCCAGTCGCCTTCCTCGTTGGGGAGGTAGACCTCAAGGGCGATGTTGCCGTCCTTGACCTTCGTGCGGGTCATCAGGTCAACGGCGAGGGAGTAGTCCTTGTGGTCCTTGCCGCCGGTGTTGTCCACCTCAAGGGTGAACTCCTGCCAGCCGCCCCCGGCCTTGAAGGAGGACGGCAGGTCCTTGATCGCGAGCTTCGGGCCGTCGGCGACCCACTTCGCGGCGTCCTTGGCGTCGGCCGCGTCCGCGGCCTTGGCGGCCGGAGCCGGGGTCTGGGCGGCGGGCTTGGCGGCGTCGGCGGCCGGAACCGCCAGGGTCTCCGCGGCGGGCTTGGCGGCGGCGTCGGCGGCCGGAGCCGCGTCGGGCGTGGTGATCGCCGGGTTCTGGACCTCGTCCGCCATGGCGGGCGTGGCCATGAGGACCGTCGGGCCCACCACGGCAGCGGCGGCGACGATGGCCATGCGCTTCAGCTTCACTTGTACTTCTTTCCCCTACGTGGGCACGGCGTCGGACGCCCTGCCCACCCCCAAAAATCTTTTTGAACATGATCAGACTAAGGGGGCTGTAAAGCGGTTTTCGCTTGAGGAACATTACGAATTGGCACAGCCGTCCTCAGAAAATGACACAAACCGACAGTAGGCGCCCGGATTCTGGACGAGGCCTTCCGCTGAGCGGACCCGCTCGCTACTGTCCCCGCATCGAACGCCCCGTGGCAGCGCCGCCGCGGGAGCGCAGCCGGTGCCATGGCCGCTACCGGCGGCCTCTCCGTGCGTCGCCGAGGGACCGGCAGCGCTCCACCCCGTGAGAGTCACCGCCGCCCACCCGAAGGAGAGGGAGAGGCGTCGTGACCGCGGAAACCTCCCAGACTCTCGATCGAGGGCTGAGAGTCCTCAAGCTGCTCGCCGACACCGACCACGGTCTGACTGTCACCGAGCTCTCCAACCGCCTCGGTGTCAACCGCACCGTGGTCTACCGACTGCTCGCGACCCTCGAACAGCACGCCCTGGTCCGCCGCGACCTCGGCGGCCGGGCCCGCGTCGGACTCGGCGTGCTGCGGCTGGGACGTCAGGTCCACCCGCTCGTGCGCGAGGCGGCGCTGCCCGCGCTGCGCTCGCTCGCCGAGGACATAGGCGCCACCGCGCACCTGACCCTCGTCGACGGCACCGAGGCGCTCGCCGTCGCCGTCGTCGAGCCGACCTGGACCGACTACCACGTCGCCTACCGGGCCGGTTTCCGGCACCCCCTGGACCGTGGTGCGGCCGGCCGGGCCATCCTGGCCGCCCGCCAGGGCACGCTCATCGAGCCCGGCTACACCCTGACCCACGGCGAACTCGAAGCGGGTGCCAGCGGCGCCGCCGCGCCGCTCGTCGGCATCACCGGGCTGGAGGGCAGCGTCGGCGTGGTGATGCTGGCCGACGCCGTACCGGAGCGGGTGGGCCCGCGCGTGGTCGACGCCGCCCGCGAGGTCGCCGACGCCCTGCGCTAGCCGGTGGCGGCCTGCCGCGGTGTCCCCCGGCGGGAGCACCCTGGGAGCCCCCCCCGGCGGCCCCACGCCCGGACGACAGCGTCTCTACAGCCGCAGCCGCCGGGCCCGCACTCCCTGGCCGGCCCCGCCCAGGCGGCTGCGCGCCCCCGGGATGCCCTCCCGCCCGGTGACCCCACCTCCGGTGGCCGCCCGGCCAGCCGCGCGGTCGGTGGCCCGCACCTCCGGAGGCCGTCCGTCCGCCCTGTGGCGTGCGCGGCCGGCCGCACCCGGCGGCTGCGTGCCCCGGGACACCCGAGCCCCGGATACGCGCGCCTCCGGCACCCCGCGTGCCCCGGCACCCGCGCCCCGGACGCCCGCGCCATCCGCGCCACCGTCGCACGGGCACGCGGGAGTCCCGGGATACCCGAGCCCCGGATACGCGCGCCCCCGCACCCCGCGCGCCCCGGCCCCCGCGCCCCGGACGCCCCCGCCATCCGCGCCACCGGCGCACGGGCACGCGGGCACCGGCACGCGGCCCGATAGATTGGCCGGGTGCTCTCTCGCCTCACACGTCTGCCGCGTCCCGCCGCCCTGGCCATCTGCGCCGCGCCCGTCGCCGCGCTGTTCGCGGTGGCCGCCCTCGCGCCACTGCCCTTCGTGATCGCCCAGCCGGGCCTCACGGCCGACGTGCTCGGCGCCCGTGACGGCAAGCCCGTCATCACCGTCACCGGCGCGCCCACCCGGGACACCAAGGGCCAGCTGCGGATGACCACCATCCAGGCGACCGGCCCCTCCAGCACCGTCACCCTCCCCGAGCTGATCGGGAACTGGTTCGACAGCACCCGGGCGGTCATGCCCAAGGGGGCCGTCTACCCGTCGGGCGGAAGCGACAAGGAGATCGAGCAGCACAACCTGGAGGAGATGACGCAGTCCCAGTCGGCCGCCGCCCAGGCCGCCCTCGGATACCTCCACAAGGACCCGAAGACGGTCAAGGCCGACCTCAACCTCGCCGACGTCGGCGGCCCCAGCGCTGGACTGCTCTTCTCCCTCGGCATCGTCGACAAGCTCGACGGCGACGGCAGCGGCGGCGACCTCACCGGCGGGCGCACCATCGCCGGTACGGGAACCATCACCGCCGACGGGACGGTCGGCGCCGTCGGGGGAGTTGGCCTGAAGACGCAGGCCGCCCGCCGCGACGGGGCGACGGTCTTCCTCGTCCCGAAGGCGGAGTGCTCCGACGCCAAGGCCGAGCTGCCCGAGGGGCTGAGGCTGATCCCCGTCACCTCGCTGACGGGCGCGGTGGACTCGCTGCGGGCTCTTCAGCGGGGCGGGGAGGTTCCGGCCTGTTGAGGGGCCGGGGCGGGGTGTGGTCGAGGCCGCGCCAGGCCGGGAAGAGGAGTGGTGTCAGGGTGGTCAGGAAGTAGACGGCGCCGAAGGCCAGGAGGGCCCGGCCGATGCCGAGGGAGTCCACCAGGAGGCCCGCCGTGAGGCCGCCCAGGGGCATCACCAGTTCGCAGCCCGCCATGGTCACGCCGGAGACGCGGCTGCGCAGGTCCTCCGGGACCAGTTCGTACATCACCGTGCCGAGGATCGGGTTGAGCATGCCCACCCCGAGCCCGGACAGGGCCATCACGACCGCCAGCGGTGGTGCGGTGTCGGTGAGGGCGGCCGTCACGTAGCGGGGGGCGCCGCCCAGGAGGAAGGCCGCCGCGAACACCGCCCGGCGGGGGAAGCGCTCGCCCCACGCCCCGTAGAGCAGGGCGCCCAGCAGGGCGGAGCCGCCGAACAGGGAGATCATCAGGCCGACCGCGCCGGCGCTGCCGAGGTCCTCGCGGCCGTGCACGGGCAGCAGGACCGAACTCCAGCCCTGGTCCAGCCCGTTGGTCATCATCACCATCAGGGTGACGCCCATCAGGAGCCGGGAGCGGGTCAGGAAGCGCCAGCCTGCGGCCATGTCGGCCCGGTAGGCGCCGAACGTCGGCTTTTCCGGCATGGGTTGGGGGTCGGCGGCCGCGACTCCGCGCAGGAAGGCCGTGATCAGCAGTGCGGAGACGGCGAAGGAGGCCGCGTCCAGGAGCAGGACGGTCTCGGCGCCGAGGAACGTGATCAGCAGGCCGGCCGTGGCGGCCCCGAGCATGCGGGCTCCGCGCGAGACCGCGTCGTAGAGGCTGGACGCACGGCCGATGGTGGTGCCGGCGTGCTCGGCGAGGTTGGGGAGCAGGACGTTGCGGGCGGTCAGGCCAGGGGTGTGCACGAGGCCGCTGACGGCCATCAGCGCGCACAGCATCCAGAACTCCAGCAGGCCCGCGGAGTGGAGTAACGGGATCGCGCCGACCGCGAGTGCGCAGATGAGGTCGGAGGCCGCGGAGACGCGGCGGCGGCCGATCCGGTCGATCAGGGGGCCGCCGACGAGCGCGGCGACGATCACGGGCAGGGTGGCGCAGAAGGCGACGACCCCGGCCCGGCCGGCGCTGCCCGTGGTCTGGAGCACGAACCACGGGACGCCGATCAGGGTGAGGGAACTACCGGCTATGGAGATGGTGTTGGCGGCCAGGAGTGCGGTGAAGGGGCGCCTGTCGGGGCTGCTCATGCCGCGTGCTGCCGGAGGCGGGCGTGGACGTGGGCCGGCTCCATCAGGCGCAGTCCGGCACTGATCAGGGCCTCGCCCAGCCGGTTGCGCAGGGCGGGGGCGGCATGGGCGGCGTGGGTGGCGAGGGCCCCGGGGGTGGCGGGGGCGGCGCTCTCGTGCGCGAGGTGCCAGGCGGCGGCCTCGGCGGCGAGTTCGGCGGTGCGGGCGGCGTGGATCTCGGCGTGCTGGAAGGCGTGCATGGCAGGACTCCTTCTGCGGAGGGTGGGGAAGGGCGCGCGGACCGTCCGGGCGGACTACTCGGAAGCGGTGCGGCGCGGGAATGCGTGCGTGTGGACGCGGACCATCTCGCTGTCCTCGACGGGCGGCAGGTCGCGGTAGCTGTTGATCAGCTCGTGCATCCGGTGGATCAGCTCGTGGCTCTGCTCGGGCGTCAGGCGGAGCGTGAAGTCGCTGATGTCCGCGCTGCGCCTCCACCGCGTCGGCCACTGGTGCGCCTCGCCGAGCCAGGTGGTCAGCTCCTGGGTGTGGATCTTCATGATCTCGCCCAGGAAGACGTCCGCCGCGCCCCTGGTCTCGGGGTCGTCGGCGAACATGAGCGACTCGTCGAACCGCGTGCCGTCGTGCGAGGCCTTCCACCAGCGTTCGCGCCCCTTGCCGTGCTCGGGAGCGTCCTCGACGAACCCGTGCGCGGCGAGCTGGCGCAGGTGGTAGCTGGTGGCCCCGCTGGACTCGCCGAGCCGTTCGGCGAGCTGTGAGGCGGTGGCGGGCCCCTCCCGGCGCAGGGCGCCGAGGAGGCGGATGCGCAGCGGGTGCGAGAGGCCGCGCAGCGAACGGGCGTCGAGGACACGGACGTTGGGCTCGTGTGCGGCCGCTTCGGCGGGCCGTGCGGGCGTCACCGCGGAGTCGGCGTTCACGGTGTCCGCGCTGTCCGCGGCGTTCTCGGCGTTCTCGGCGTTCTCGGCGTTCTCGGGCATGGCTCAACAGTAGAGTTGCAAAGGGTCCTATGCAAGGGTTTCTTTGCAACGTTTTCTTTGGAACTCCCCGGACGGCTCAGCCCTCGTGCGCCGCCTGCTCCACCAGGGGGATGATCCGCAGCGGCACCGGGTTCTCCATCACGATCGCCGTCGACGCCCGCACGATCCCCTCGAAGCCGACGACCCGGTCGATCACCCGCTGGAGGTCGGCGTTCGAGCGCGCCACGAGCCGGCACAGCATGTCCCCGGTCCCGGTGGTCGTGTGCAGTTCCAGCACCTCCGGCACGCCCGCCAGGTGGGCCCGTACGTCCGAACCCTGGCCCTGCTTGATCTCCAGCGTGGCGAAGGCCGTCACCGGGTAGCCCAGGGCGGCCGGGTCGACCTGCGGGCCGAAACCGCGGATGACCCCGTTCGACTGGAGCCGGTCCAGCCGGGCCTGCACCGTGCCGCGGGCCACGCCCAGCCGGCGCGAGGCCTCCAGGACCCCGATCCGCGGTTCGCGCGCGAGCAGGACGATGAGCCTGCCGTCGAGTTCGTCGATGCCCATGGGAACCTTCCCTCCTTCGGCTGGTCATACTGCACAGATCTCTCAGCCATCCTGAGCGGGTGCTGGGCATTCTGTACAGCGGAAATCGAAACTATTGCGCAGCTTGTGGAAGGGCGGGACTCTGCGCTCATGACTGAGTCTCTGGTGAACCTCGAAACCGCCCCGCACACCGCGCGTGAGGCTGACCCCTTCCCGGTGAAGGGCATGGACGCGGTCGTCTTCGCCGTGGGCAATGCCAAGCAGGCCGCGCACTACTACTCCACCGCCTTCGGCATGAAGCTCGTCGCCTACTCCGGACCGGAGAACGGCAGCCGCGAGACCGCCAGCTACGTCCTCACCAACGGCTCCGCGCGCTTCGTACTCACCTCGGTCATCAAGCCGACCACCGACCACGGCCGCTTCATCGCCGAGCACGTCGCCGAGCACGGTGACGGCGTCATCGACCTCGCCATCGAGGTCCCCGACGTCCGTGCGGCGTACGCGTACGCCGTGGAGCAGGGCGCGCGCGGGCTGGACGAGCCGTACGAGGTCAAGGACGAGCACGGCACCGTGGTGCTGGCCGCCATCGCCACCTACGGCCAGACCCGCCACACGCTGGTCGAGCGCACCGACTACGACGGCCCGTACCTGCCCGGCTACGTCGCCGTCGAGCCGATCGTCGCCCCGCCGGCGAAGCGGACCTTCCAGGCCATCGACCACTGCGTCGGCAACGTCGAGCTCGGCCGGATGAACGAGTGGGTGGCGTTCTACAACAAGGTCATGGGCTTCACGAACATGAAGGAGTTCGTGGGCGACGACATCGCGACCGAGTACTCGGCGCTGATGTCGAAGGTGGTCGCGGACGGCACCAAGAAGGTCAAGTTCCCGATCAACGAGCCGGCGATCGCGAAGAAGAAGTCGCAGATCGACGAGTACCTGGAGTTCTACGGCGGCCCCGGCGTCCAGCACATCGCGCTCGCGTCGAACGACATCGTGGCGACCGTGCGGACGATGCGGGCGGCGGGCGTGCAGTTCCTGTCCGTGCCGGACTCGTACTACGACACGCTGGGCGAGTGGGTCGGCGACACGCGCGTGCCGATCGACGAGCTGCGCGAGCTGAAGATCCTGGCGGACCGCGACGAGGACGGCTACCTGCTGCAGATCTTCACCAAGCCGGTGCAGGACCGTCCGACGGTCTTCTTCGAGATCATCGAGCGGCACGGCTCGATGGGCTTCGGCAAGGGCAACTTCAAGGCCCTGTTCGAGGCGATCGAGCGGGAGCAGGAGAAGCGCGGCAACCTGTAGGCCGTCGAGCGGCGGGCCCGGGTCCCAGGGGGCCCCGGGCCCGCCGCTGCGCCCATCCTGCGTCAGGCGGCCGACGGGCCCGGGCTCGGGCTCGGCTTCGGTGAGGCCGGCTTCGGCTTGGGCTTCGGGGGGTTGGGCTTCGGGAGTTCCGGGGCCACCCACGGGGTGCGGGGCTGCATGTTCTCCGGGCCGCCCGAGGGGGGCTGGCCGATCGTGGCCAGGGCTTCCTTCGCGAGGGGGCCGCGGACCGGGGAGAAGCCCGGGTTCGTCCGCAGGGCCTCCTCGAGGTGGCGGCGGGCCGCCGCCTCGTCGCCCAGGCCCCGCTCGATCATCGCCCGGTGGTAGGCGAACTCCGCGCTGCGCAGCCCGAGTTCGGTGGCCTTCTTCGCGTGCTCCAGGGCCGCCGTGTCCTCCCCACCGCGGTGCAGCGCCCAGCCCAGGGCGTCGGCCACCTGCACGCTCTTGTGCCGCTTCCACTCCGCCGACAGGCGGCGTACGGCGGCGCCCGCGTCCCCGTGGTCCGCCTCGAACAGGCCCAGGACCACCGCCTCGTTGACGCCGTTCGCCTCGCCGCGGGCCGCCAGCACCGACACGGCCTCGTACTGGACCCGGGCCTCCTCCGGCCGCCCCAGCGAGTCCAGCAGCTCGCCCAGCTCCAGCGCCAGGCGCGGCTGTGGCGTACGGCCCAGCGCCAGCCGGTAGTCCCGTACCGCCTCGCCGCCCCGGCCCAGCGCCGCCAGCGCCCTCGCCCGGCCGCCCAGGGCCTCCGCCCGTGCCGGGTCCGTGCGCAGCGCGGCCTCCTGCTGGCGCAGCGCCTCCGCCGCGTCACCCCGCTCGAAGGCCAGCTCCCCGAGCCGGTACAGCACGTACGCCTTCTCCGCGGGCGCCTTCGCCGCGCCCGCCGCGTGCTCCAGCGACACCACCGCGTCCTCGCGCCAGCCGCGGTCCCGGTAGACCTGGGCGGCCCGCAGGTGCGCGGCCAGCCCCTCGCGGAGCTCCGACAGCTGCTCCAGCGCCTTCTGGGCGGCCTTGTAGTCGCCGAGGCCCGTGTACGCGTCCACCAGGACCGGGTACGCCGCCCAGCGCCGCGGCGCCTGCGCCCGTACGAGCTCGCCCCACTTCTTGGCCGTCCCGAAGTCCGCGCGGGCGTTGGCGAGGGCGCCCATGCCCGTCATCGCGTCGAAGTTGCCCTTCTCCGCGGGCCGGGTCTCCAGCGACCGCTTGAGCGCCTTCTCCGCCTTCGGGTACCAGTCCGATTCGGCCGTCCGCCGGGCCTGTTCGAGGTACGCGGACCCGAGCACCGCCCACGAAGCGTCGTCGTCGGCGTGCGCGGCGACCCGCTTCTCCCGGTCCGCCACCAGCGCCGTCAGGTCCACCGCGGCCGCCGGGGCGCCCACGCCGACCGCCGACGCGGCGCGTTCGCTCGGCCCCGGAGGGCGGGCGTCGTCACCCGTGCGGGCCGGGCGGATCAGCAGGGCCCCGGCGATCAGGACCACCGCCACCGCGGCCGCCACCACCGTCTTGCGGCCGGTGAAGGTCACGGGCGGCGCGGGCTGCTGCGAATGCTCGTCGAAACCGTCCATGCGCTCACTGTGCGTCAATATGAAGAGCTCGCGGAGGTGTCCGAAGCCGGTCGCGGCCGTGTTCACACCGATGGCCCCGACTGTCACGCTGGCCCCATGGATGACGATCTGTCGGCACGGCTTTCCACGCGGTCCCCCGAGCAGTCCCCGGAGGAGTCCTCCGCGCACCCCTCCGGGCAGCCCTCCGCGCAGCGGCTCGTCGCGCGCCTGCGCGAGGGGCTCCCGCCCGAGGCCCTCCTCACGGATCCGCAGGTCACGGCCTCCTACGCCACGGACATGGCGAGCTTCTGCGCCGCCGGCACGCCCGCTGCCGTGGTCCTGCCCCGCACCGTGGAACAGGTGCGGCACGTGATGCGCACCGCCACCGCCCTACGGGTCCCGGTCGTCCCCCAGGGCGCCCGTACCGGCCTGTCGGGCGCCGCCAACGCCTCGGACGGCTGCATCGTGCTGTCCCTCGTGAAGATGGACCGGATCCTGGAGATCTCCGCCGTCGACCGGATCGCCGTCGTCGAGCCGGGCGTGGTCAACGCGGTCCTCTCGCGGGCCGTCGCCGAACAGGGCCTGTACTACCCGCCCGACCCGTCCAGCTGGGAGCAGTGCACCATCGGCGGCAACATCGGCACCGCCTCGGGCGGCCTGTGCTGCGTCAAGTACGGGGTCACCGCCGAGTACGTGCTCGGCCTCGACGTGGTCCTCGCCGACGGGCGGCTGCTGCGCACGGGCCGGCGCACCGCCAAGGGGGTCGCCGGATATGACCTGACCCGGCTCTTCGTGGGCTCCGAGGGCAGCCTCGGCGTGGTCGTCGGGGCCGTGCTGGCGCTGCGGCCGGCGCCGCCCCGGCAGCTGGCGCTGGCCGCCGAGTTCCCCTCCGTCGCGGCGGCCTGCGAAGCGGTCTGCGCCGTCATGGAGGCGGGGCTGGCGCCCTCGCTGCTGGAGCTGATGGACCGGACGACCGTCCGCGCCGTCAACGCCCTCGGCCGCATGGGGCTGCCCGAGAGCACGGAGGCGCTGCTGCTGGCCGCCTTCGACACCCCGGACGCGCCCGACGGTCTCGCGGCCGTCGGACGGCTGTGCACCGCCGCCGGGGCCACCGCCGTCGTCCCCGCCGAGGACGAGGCGGAGTCGGAACTCCTGCTCCAGGCCCGCCGGATGTCCCTGACCGCCCTGGAGGCGCTGAGGCCCGCGACGATGATCGACGACGTCTGCGTACCCCGGTCGCGGCTGGCCGAGATGCTCGCCGGCACGGAGGCCCTCGCCCGGGAGTACGGGCTGCTCATCGGCGTCTGCGCGCACGCCGGGGACGGCAACACCCACCCGGTGGTCTGCTTCGACCCCGCGGACGAGGACGAGGCGCGGCGGGCCCGGGAGTCCTTCGACGCCATCATGGCGCTGGGGCTGGAACTCGGCGGGACGATCACCGGCGAGCACGGGGTCGGGGTGCTGAAGAAGGAGTGGCTCGCCCGCGAACTCGGGCCGGTCGGCCTGGAGATGCAGCGGAACGTCAAGCGGGCCTTCGACCCGCTCGGTCTGCTCAATCCCGGCAAGCTCTTCTGAGGACCTGGACGGGGCGGACGGGCCGGACGGGGCCTGCGGGGCGCGGTCGTCGAGCGCGGGGTCGTCGAGCGTACGCATCACAGGTCACCGTCCGCCGACTCGTCCGAGGGCCACGGATCGCGCAGCCACACTTCGTCCGCCGGGGTCGGGGTCAGCAGCTCCGCCAGCGCCGCGTCCAGTCCGAGCCGGTCCGCCTCGGTCCCCGGCGGCACCACGCGCAGGGTCCGCTCCAGCCACGCCGACACCGAACCGGCCGGGGCCTCCAGCAGGGCGTCGCCGTCGGGGGAGCTGAGCGCCATGCACAGGACCGCCCTGCTGTCGATCTTCGTGGGCCAGATCCGGACGTCTCCGTGCCCGCACGGACGGAACACCCCCTCGACGAGCAGCTCGCGCGCGAAGGTCCAGTTGACCGGGGCGCTGGAGCCGGTGTGGAAGGTGACGTGCACGGCGAACGGGTCGTCCGTGAGGTACAGCAGCCTGGCGGGGACGGGGACGCTCCGCTCGGGGGACAGGACCAGCTTCAGTTCCAGTTCGCGTTCGATGACGGGGTGGTGCATGGCGGCCTCGCTTCGGTGCTTCGCTTGCGGGTGCGGGACCGGAACGGCCCCACACCCGCAGAGAGCGCCGGTGCGCCCGGGTATGACGCGGCTTTCGGCACCGAAAGCGAGGTTGGCTGAAATTGATCGGCTGACCGAAAACGATCGGGTGGGGTGACGTTCGCCCGAAGGCTTGGAATCTCCCGTTACCGGACCTGTCGGGAGGGGGTTCTTGGCTATGGTCCTCCCCTTGGGTCCTCCCCTGCACAATCCTCAAGCCACGATCGGAGTTGGGGACATTGACGGCCTCCCCTGGTGACGGCGAGCACGCGGCCCGTGAGGGCTACTACCCCGATCCGTCCATCCCCGGGTACGTCCGGTACTGGAACGGCGCTGCCTGGGTCCCCGGTACGAGCCGCCCCGCCGCGTCCGCCGCCCCGGCGCCCGCCCCCGCCGCGGCGTTCGTTTCGGCTTCGGCGTCGGCTCCCGCGTCGGCTCCCGCTCCCGCTTCCGCGCCGGTGTCCGGACCCGCTCCCGTGGACGAGACGGGGCCGGTGTTCCTCGACGAGACCTCCGCGACCGAGGCGCTGACCGGGCCGCGGACCGGCGTCGGCGCCGGTCCCGGCGCCGTCCCCGGGCGGGGTCCGGGACCGGGCCCCGGAACGGACTCCGATCCGGCGGGCTGGCAGGCCGACCCCCTCCACCAGGCCGGCTTCGGCGGCCCCCGCGACGTGCGCGTCTCCTGGGGCGGCCCGGCGGAACCGGAACACCGGCCCGGGGGGATCTCCCTGGCCCGGCCCGCGTCCGCCACGGCCCCCGCCCCAGCCCCCGCCCCAGCCCCCGCCCGGCAGCTTCCGGCGCAGGCCGCGGCGGAGGGGCCGGGCATCCTCTCGGCCCGCCCGCCGGCCTGGCCCGACGCCCCCGGGGCCGGCGCCTCGGGCCTCACCTCCAGCTGGCCGGAGGCCGTCCCGCCCGCACCCCGGGCGCGGAGCGCGCCGCTGCCCGTGGCGCCGCCCGAGGTACGGGGCCCGGGCCCCCCCCCCCCCCCCCCCCCCCCCCCCCCCCCGGCCCCACCCCAACCGGGGGGGGGCCCCCCCCCCCCCC
>NZ_JBEXKC010000074.1:0-38156 GCF_040609475.1 Streptomyces sp. NPDC004667
GCCAGGAGCAGACCGGCGACCACCGCCGCCGCGCCCGCACCCTCCGCGCCGCTCAGTGGGGCCGGGGAACGGCCGGGGCGGCCGCCGCGGCGGGGGTCCTGCTCTGTTTCTGCTGACATGGCTGCGATTCTCGCTCCTCGCCCGCGCCGCGCGGCCGCCGTCCCAGGAGGGCGCCCACGGCGGCCAGGGCCGCCCCGATCCGCAGCGGCCGGGAGATCCGGTCCTCGGTGCGCAGCAGCAGGGCCCGTTCGTCACGGTCGGTGAGCACCTCGTACGCCATGATGGCTTCTCCTTGCCAATCGCGGGCCAATACGGCGAGTCTGGACCTCGATTGGCCTGGCAGGCAGAGCCAATCGGGGGAGGTTGGCATGGCATACGGGCGAGTGGTCCAGACGGCGGACAGGATGATCGGCAGCCGCCAGCTCGCGGCGATGCTCCCGGCCGAGGTGCGGGCCCGCCCCGGCTACCGCTCCCTCGCCGACGCCCTGCGCACCCTGATCCTCGACGGCCGGATCGCCCTGCACGTGCGGCTGCCCGCCGAGCGCGAGCTGGCCGAAGGGGTCGGAGCCAGCCGCGCCACCGTCACCGCCGCCTACGACCTGCTCCGCGAGAGCGGCTACGTCCGCAGCCGCCGCGGCTCCGGCACCTGGACCGAGCTCCCCGACGGCCACCGCCCGATCGGCGCCCACGCCATCGTCGGCGCGGGCGGCTTCAACGCCGACGGAGACCCCGGCATCGACCTCGCCATCGCCGCCATGGGCGCCCCCGAGGGCAGCCTCACCGAAGCCCTGGCCTGGGCCGCGCCCCGGCTGCCCGCACTCGCCCGCAACCCCGGCTACCACCCCTTCGGCCTGCCCGACCTCCGCGAGGCCGTAGCGGACCGCTTCACCCGGCGCGGCCTGCCCACCCGCCCCGAGCAGATCCTGGTCACGGCCGGGGCCCAGCAGGCCTTCGCCCTGGTCATCAGCCTGCTCTGCCGTCCCGGTGACCGGGTGGTCACCGAGAACCCGACCTACGCCAACGCCCTCGACGCCCTGCGCCACGCACGGCTGCGCACCGGCTCCTTCGCCGTCTCCGACCGGGGCTGGGACATGGACGTCGCCGAGTCCACCCTGGGACAGACCGTGCCCAGGCTCGCGTACGTGATCCCCGACTTCCACAATCCGACGGGCGCCCTGATGCCCGAGCCGCAGCGGCTGCGGCTGCTCGCCGCGACCCGGGCCGCCGGCACCTGGCTGGTGGTCGACGAGACCATCGCCGACATCGCGCTGGACGTGCCCGCGCCCGCGCCGCTGGCCTCCCTCGGCGGGCGCGCCGGCGCCGACCACGTGATCACCATCGGCTCGCTCAGCAAGACCCACTGGGGCGGCCTGCGGGTCGGCTGGATCCGGGCCACCGCCAAACTGGTCACCGAGCTGGCGGCCGTCCGGGTGTCCGCCGACATGACCGGCTCCGTGCTCGACCAGGTGGTCGCCCTGCCCCTGATGGAGCGGCTGGACCGGACCCTGCCGGCCCGGCTCGCACAGCTGCGGATCCAGCGCGCGGCCCTGGCCCAGTCCCTCCAGCGGCACACCCCCGAATGGTCCTGGCGGCTGCCGCCCGGCGGCCTGTCGCTCTGGGTCGACCTCGGCGAACCCGTCAGCTCCGCGCTCGCGGAACGGGCCGCCGCCGCGGGCGTGCACATAGGCCGCGGCGCCCGCTTCGGCGTGGACCCGGGCACCTTCGAGCACCGCCTGCGGATCCCGTACACCCTGCCGGCGGACCGCCTCGACCAGGGCGTACGCCTCCTCGCGCAGGCCTTCCACGAAGGGGTGCCGCTGGCCCCGGGGGTGGAGCGCCCGTACTGGGTGGCGTAGCGGACCGGCTACCGGCGTCCTCGGAAGTACGCGTTCGACGCCGGCCGGAACATCAGGGCCACGGCCGTCAGGACCGCCCCCACGTGCAGGGCCCGGCTCGCTCCGAAGAGCAGGTCGAGCGCGCCCGCCCGGGCCAACGCGTCGACGGGCGAGCCGCCGTCGAGCAGGTACCCGAGGGGCTGCAGGACCATCGAGGCGGTCCCCAGCACGCCCAGGCCCACCGCGAGGGCGATCCGGGCCCACCGGGCGCCGCCGCGCATCCGCAGGGCGGCGAACACGGCGGCGGTGAAGACGACGAGGCGGACCGCCAGGCCGACGCCGATCTCCCCGGCGGAGCCCGTGCCGTCCAGCGCCATCCGGCCGACGGCGAGGACGGTCTCGAACGCCCCCGCGCCGACGGCGGTGAGCCACAGCGCGTACGCGCCCCGGACCTCCCGGGGAGCAGTGGAGGCGGTCGGGCGCGCTGCGGTGGTGTACATCGGGGCTCGCTTCCGGGTCGGGTACGGCGACCCCCCGATGCTCGCCCCGCCACCCCGGCGGGCACCCGCCTGCCGGCCGGTGGGACGGGGCGGGGGACAGCCCCCTTGCGCGGTCCCCTACGGCGTACGGATCAGGCGGCGGGTCGCGGCCGCCGCGACCGCCGAGGTGCGGGAGTCCACGCCGAGCTTGGCGTAGATGTGCACCAGGTGGGACTTGACCGTGGCCTGGCTGAGGAACAGCTTCTTGGAGATCTGCAGGTTCGAGAGCCCGTCCGCGACCAGCTGGAGCACCTCCAGTTCCCGCTTCGTGAGCGCCTCCGCCGGGGTGCGCATGCGGTCCATCAGCCGCAGGGCCACCGCCGGGGCCAGTGCCGACTGGCCGGCCGCGGCCGTGCGGACCGCCGCCGCCAGCTCCTCCGGCGGGGCGTCCTTCAACAGGTAGCCGGAGGCGCCCGCCTCGACGGCGGCCAGGATGTCCGCGTCCGTGTCGTAGGTGGTCAGGACCAGCACCCGGGGGCCGCCGGGCCGCGCCGTGATCGCCGCCGTGGCCGCCGAGCCGTGCATCCCGGCCCCGAACTGGAGGTCCATCAGCACCACGTCCACCGGCTCGGACGCGGCCAGCTCCACGGCCCGCTCCGCCGTCGCGGCCTCGGCGACCACCGCGAAGTCCGGTTCGGTGTCCAGCACGGCCCGCAGCCCGGCCCGCACCACCGGGTGGTCGTCGGCGAGCAGGAGACGGATGGTCACGGTGCCTCCACGGGCAACGGCAGGGTGACGGCCACGGCGGTGCCCTGGCCCGGTGCGGACTCGACGGTGAACAGCCCGCCCAGCGTCTCGGCCCGGGCGCGCATAGCCGGCAGACCGAAGCCGCCCCCGTCCGAGGCGGCCGCGGACGCCGAGGCCGGGTCGAAGCCCCGCCCGTCGTCGACCACGTCCAGGGTGACCGAGGTGTCCATGAAGGTCAGGGTGATCCCGGCGCGTCCGGCCCCCGCGTGCCGCACCACATTGGCCAGCGCCGACTGCGCGATCCGCAGCAGCGCCACCTCGTAGGGGGTGGGCAGCTCCCGGGGCGTGCCGCTCACCGAGAACCGCACGAGCGGGCCCGGTGCCCCCGAGCAGAGCCGCTCCAGCGCCCCCGCCAGGGAGCCGTGCTCCAGGTCGGGGGGCGTCAGGGCCCGTACGAAGCGACGCGCCTCGGCGAGGTTCTCCTGCGCGGCCTCGCGGGCCCGGGCGATGTGCTCGGTGGCCGGCGCGTCCGGCGGGAGCGTCCGCTCGGCCGCCCGCAGCAGCAGCTGGATGGAGGACAGGCCCTGGGCGAGCGTGTCGTGGATCTCCCGGGCGAGCCGCTCGCGCTCGGCCAGGATCCCCGCGCCCCGCTCGGCGACGGCCAGCTCGGCACGGGTGGTGATCAGCTCCTCGATCAGCTCGCGGCGGCGCTCGCTCTCCCGGTACAGCGCCTGGTAGCCCAGTACGGTGGCCACCGCCACCGCCCCGCCCAGCAGCGGCCCGAGGAAGGCCCCCGGGGTCACCGCGCCGCTGTGCGCCAGGAACCCGCCGATCGCCGCGCAGGCGGTCACCACGACGGCGGCGATGCCCCAGGGCCGTCGCAGCAGGTGCAGCTCCAGGAAGTACAGCGGGAAGGCGATCCACAGCCCCTCCGGGGACACCGCCAGCAGCGCCACCCACACGGCGGCCAGGGAGGCCAGCCACAGCGCCGAGGCACGCGTGGAGCGCCCCACGGCGGGGACCAGCACCCCGGCCGCGTAGACGACGGCCAGCAGCGCGCAGACGCCGACCACCCACCCGGCCTCCGGCGCGGAGTCGGCGACGGCCCGCCCGGCGGCCAGCGCGAGCAGCCCCGCCAGCAGGGCGTGCAGGCACATCCGCAGGACGCGGGAGACGGGGGTCGGGGAGCGGAAGCCGGCGCCGGGGCGCGCACCGGCGGGGGCACGGGCGTCGGCGCGGTCGCGGGCGCGGGAAGTGACAGACATGGCCCGACCAGCGTAAGTCGACGGCCCGGGCCCCCGGTCAACCAAAAGTTCGATGTCGGGATGCCACCTTCGATACCAGGATCCCTACCGTGGCGCGATGCCCGGTGCCCAGGTGGAAGACCAAGGTGGGGGACATGTTCGTCGCATGGAGAGATCTACGGTTCGCCAAGGGCCGCTTCGCCCTCATGGGCTCGGTCGTACTACTGATCACGCTGCTGGTCGGCCTGTTGTCCGGGCTCACGTCCGGCCTGGCCCGGCAGAACATCTCGGCCATCACCGGCCTGCCCGCCACCCGACTGGCCTTCGCCGCGCCTCCCGGGGACCAGAAGGTCTCCTTCACCGGCTCCCAGCTGCCCGAGAGCTCCTGGCGCGACTGGCGCGCCAGGCCCGGCGTGACGGCTGCCGATCCGCTCGGCATCCGCACCACCAACGCCGTCTCGGGCGAGCGGACCGCCGCCGTCTCCGTCTTCGGCGTCGAGTCCACCGGCCGGCTCGCGCCCGCCGGGGCGGGGCTCGGCCAGGGGAAGGTGGTCCTCACCGAGAAGGCCGCCCGGGAACTGGGCGGGCTCACCGCGGGCGCCAGGCTGAAGGTCGGCCCGCTGGAGCTGACCGTGGCCGCCGTGTCCGGTACCGCCGCCTACAGCCACACCCCGGTGGTGTGGATGGACCTGAACGACTGGCAGCGCGTCGGGAACCCCGGCACCTCCCTCGAAACCGTCGCCACCGTCCTGGCCCTCGACGGCTCCGGCGCCGTGGACTGGGCCGCGGGCGACCGGGCCACCGGCACCGTGACGCAGACCATCGACGAGGCACTGGGTGCCATAGGGTCCTACCAGGCCGAGAACGGCTCGCTCCAGCTGATGCGCGGCTTCCTCTTCGTCATCTCCGCGCTGGTCATAGGAGCCTTCTTCACCGTCTGGACGATCCAGCGCAGCGGCGACATCGCCGTGCTCAAGGCGCTGGGAGCCTCCACCCCGTACCTGCTGAAGGACGCCCTGGGGCAGGCGGTGGTGATGCTGGCGATCGGCACCGGCGCCGGGACCGCGCTGGCCGCCGGCTTCGGCGCGCTGATCAGCGGGGGCGACGTGCCCTTCGTCCTCGACCCCGCGACCGTCCTCGTGCCCGCCGCGATCATGATCGCGCTCGGGGTGCTGGGCGCGGCCCTGTCCATCCGGCGGATCACCGCCGTAGACCCGCTGACCGCCCTCGGGAGCGCCCGATGACCCTCCTCGTCCACGACGTCACGCTCACCTACCCCGACGGCGACGGCCGCCTCACGGCCCTCGACCACGTGTCCCTGGAGGTTCCGGCCGGGACCCTGACCGCGATCGTGGGGCCGTCCGGCTCCGGCAAGTCCAGCCTGCTGGCCGTCGCCGCCACCCTGGTCACCCCGGACTCCGGCGCGGTCGTCGTCGCGGGCCGGGAGACCACCCGGATGGGTGCCGCGGAGAAGTCGGCCCTGCGCCGCGAGAAGATCGGCATCGTCTTCCAGCAGCCGAACCTGCTGGCCTCGCTGACGGCCGTCGAACAGCTCCAGGTGATGGCCCACCTCTCCGGCCGGCCCCCGCGCGAGCTGCGCCGCAGGGCCGTGGAGCTGCTGGACGCGGTCGGCCTGGCGGACAAGGCCGACCGGCGGCCCCACCAGCTCTCGGGCGGCCAGCGCCAGCGCGTCAACATCGCCCGCGCGCTGATGAACGAGCCCACCGTGCTGCTGGTCGACGAGCCCACCAGCGCCCTGGACCACGAGCGCGGCGCGGCCGTGCTCGACCTGCTGGTCACCCTCACGCGCGAGCGGTCCACCGCCACGGTGCTGGTCACGCACGACCACGCCCACCTGGACCGGATGGACAGCGCCGCGACCATCACGGACGGCCGCCTGGTCCAGAGCCCGGACCCGGTCGCCGCGGCGTAGCCGCAGGCACCGCCGCGCGGCCGTTGCTCAGCGGCCGATCGGGGTGGCGCGCAGGAGTTCGAGGCGCTGGCCGGCCAGCTCCAGGTGGCGGGGGTCGAGCGAGGGCAGGGCCCGCAGGAGCCGCAGGAGCTCCGGGCCCGCCTCGGCGGCCGCCGCCCGGTCCTTGAGCTGGGTCCAGCAGTACAGGGCGCCCGCGGCGGCGCCCTCGACCTCGGGGGCGTCGGGGGACTGGCGGGCCAGCCGGGTCAGCCCGACCCCGGTCCACAGCCGGGTCGCGAGCCGGAAGTCTCCCGCCATGCGGGCGAGGTCGGCGCGGATCTCCGCCCAGTGGATCGCCTCCGGCGAGGCGGGCCCGTACGCCCGCAGGACGTGCGCCTCCCACGCCCGCGCGAGGGCGTCCGCCTCCGGGTGCCGGCCGGCGGTGGCCAGCGCGTGGATGTGCGGCCGGGGATCGCGCCCGCCGCCCGGAAGGTCCCGGGCGCCGTCCCCGGGGACCGCGAGGACACCGTCCCGCTCCCCGTCCGCACCGCCCTCCCGGCCGCGCCGGGGCCCACCCTCCGGTACGCCCTCCGGCGCGGCGACCGTGCCGTGCCCGGAGGCGGGTCCCCGTCCGGGCTCCGGGGCGTGGCCGTACGTGGCTTCCTGTTCGGGTTCCGTGCCGTGCCGGTACGTGGCTTCCCGTCCGGGTTCCGTGCCGTGGCCGTATGCGGGTCCCCGTTCGGGCTCCGGGGCGTGGCCGTAGGCGGCTTCCCGTCCGGGCTCCGTGCCGTGCCCGTACGCGGCTTCCCGTTCGGGCTCCGGGGTGTGGCCGGGCGGGCCCTTCCATCCCGGTGCGAGGCTGTGCCCGTGCGCGGCCCCGGCCCCGCCCTGCTCCGGGCCCTCCGCGTACCCGGCCCGCCCCGGGCCCTCCGCCGGGCGGGCGGCGAGTTCGCGGGCCGTCGGCAGGACGAGGGTGCCCGGCGGGAGCGCCGCGCCGCCCACCGCGAGGGCGTGCAGCCGCAGGTTGTCCGGTCTCCCGGGGCTGCTGCGCAGCTGCTCGATCCACTGCCGCGTGTAGCCGCTCACCCCGTTGCCGCCGCCCGCGAACCCCGGGGGCGCCACCACCCCGTACACCTCGACGGAGGGCGGGGCGGGCAGGCTGCCGTACTCCTGGAGCAGTGGCCAGGCGGCCTTGTCCGCGGCGAGGTCCAGCAGCACGGTGGTCAGGCCGGGCGGCCTCTCGCGCAGCTCGGAGCCCAGCCATTCCCACGGCAGGCCGGTGTGGCGGACGCTGGCCGCCGTGGTCCCCGCCAGGCACAGGTGCAGCCGCCGGCCGCGGCGGTCGACGGTCAGCCGCCCCGACAGGTAGACCAGCAGCGGGCCCGGTGTGGCGGCCGCCGTCCGCAGCCGCGTCAGCACGGTGTTCGGGTCGCGGGCCCCGTCCAGGTAGGTGGTGTCGCTGGGGACCTGGCTGTCCAGCAGCACCGGTACGGGCACCACGCCGAGCGCGGCCAGATTGGCGCTCGGCGCGACCTGGACGGCGCGGCGGCGCACGACGGCGTCCCCGGCTATGAGGAGTACGTGCCCCCGCTGCTGCTCCACCGCGATGCTGTGCATGAGCAGACCGTACTCATTCCACGAAGGCCCCGGTGGCCCCTCGCGCGGGTACGCGCTCGGGACGTCCGGGGCCGTGCGGGCGGGTCGGCCTCCCCGCGGGGCCGGTCAGGCCGGGTTCTGGCTCTGCAGGGCCACCGACAGCTCGGCGGCCACGCCCTGCAGGATCGGCACGAAGGACTCCGCCACCGCCTCGGTGACGCGCCCCGCCGGACCCGAGATGGAGATCGCGGCGGCGGTCGGCGAGTTCGGCACCGACACGGCCAGGCAGCGGACCCCTATTTCCTGCTCGTTGTCGTCGACCGCGTAGCCCACCGCGCGGACCTGCTCCAGGGCCTCCAGGAAGCCCTCGGGGGTGGTGATGGTCTTCTCGGTCGCGGCCGGCATCCCGGTGCGGGCCAGCAGGGCGCGCACCTCGTCGGCGGGGGTGTGGGCGAGCAGCGCCTTGCCCACGCCGGTGGAGTGCGGCAGCACGCGGCGGCCGACCTCGGTGAACATGCGCATGGAGTGCTTGGACGGCACCTGGGCGACGTAGACGATCTCGTCGCCGTCGAGCAGGGCCATGTTCGCCGTCTCGCCGGTCTCCTCGACCAGCCGGGCGAGGTAGGGGCGGGCCCAGGTGCCCAGGAGCCGCGAGGCGGACTCGCCGAGGCGGATCAGCCGGGGCCCGAGGGAGTACCGTCGATTGGTCTGCTGGCGCACGTAGCCGCACGCGACGAGGGTGCGCATCAGGCGGTGGATGGTCGGCAGCGGCAGTCCGCTGGCGGCGGAGAGCTCGCTGAGGCCGACCTCACCCCCGGCATCGGCCATGCGTTCGAGCAGATCGAAGGCGCGCTCAAGGGACTGGACGCCACCGCTGGCGGCGGTGGGCTTGGCGGAAGCGTCGGTGGTGCTGGCGCTGGACGTCGGCACGGCGCGGTCCTTTCGGTGCTGGCAGGCAAGGAAGCAGCCTACCGGTCGGTCGGCGTCGGCCCTAGAGCCGGGGCCTGGCCGTCCCCGCCGGTCAGAGGGGGTTTGTCCGGTGGCGGACGTCCTCGGGAAGTTACCTTCCCCGCATCCGGTGGTGGTAGCTACATTCTGGATAGTGAAATCTTAATTCCATCCTGTGGAAACATCCAATTGCGGCTTGTCGGGCTGGGTGGTCCGTCCGGCGACTCTTGACTGGCCCCCGATCGGGGTGAAGACTCCGTCAACAGAACGTTGAATTTCGCTCTGTGGAAGTAGATGGGGAGGTTCCGGTGGCCGACGTGGCTGTGGAACTGGTACTGCGCTCGACGCGCGTCATCACCCCCGAGGGGACGCGTGCCGCCTCGGTGGCCGTCGCCGGCGGGAAGATCACGGCCGTGCTCGGACACGACGCCCAAGTACCGGCCGGAGCCCGGCTGGAGGACTTCGGCGACGACGTCCTGCTCCCCGGTCTGGTGGACACCCACGTTCACGTCAACGACCCCGGCCGCACCGAGTGGGAGGGCTTCTGGACGGCGACCCGCGCGGCCGCCGCCGGCGGCATCACCACCATCCTCGACATGCCGCTCAACTCCCTCCCGCCGACCACCACGGTCGACCACCTCCGCGTCAAGCAGGAGGTCGCCCGCACCAAGGCCCACGTGGACGTCGGCTTCTGGGGCGGCGCCCTGCCGGACAACGTCAAGGACCTGCGCCCGCTGCACGACGCCGGCGTCTACGGCTTCAAGTGCTTCCTGTCGCCCTCGGGCGTGGACGAGTTCCCGCTGCTGGACCAGGAGCAGCTGGCGACCTCGCTCGCCGAGATCACCGGCTTCGGCGGCCTGCTGATCGTGCACGCCGAGGACCCGCACCACCTGGAGTCCGCCCCGCAGAACCCGGGCCCCAAGTACGCCGACTTCCTCGCCTCCCGCCCCCAGGACGCCGAGAACACCGCGATCCACAACCTGATCGCCCAGGCGAAGCGGCTGAACGCCCGCGTGCACGTCCTGCACCTGTCCTCCGCCTCCGCGCTGCCCCTGATCGCCGCGGCCAAGGCCGAGGGCGTCCGGATCACGGTCGAGTCCTGCCCGCACTTCCTCACCCTCACCGCCGAGGAAGTCCCCGACGGCGCCACCGAGTTCAAGTGCTGCCCGCCGATCCGCGAGGCCGCCAACCAGGACGTCCTGTGGGACGCGCTCGCCGACGGCACCATCGACTGCATCGTCTCCGACCACTCGCCCTCCACCGCGGACCTGAAGACCGGCGACTTCGCCACCGCCTGGGGCGGCATCTCCTCCCTCCAGCTGGGCCTGCCGGCCATCTGGACCGAGGCGAGGAAGCGCGGACGCACCCTCGAAGAGGTCGTGCGCTGGATGTCCACCGCCCCGGCCGCACTCGCCGGACTGGCCGCCAAGGGCGCCATCGAGGCCGGCCGCGACGCCGACTTCGCCGTCCTGGCCCCCGAAGAGACCTTCACCGTGGACCCGGCGCACCTGCACCACCGCAACCAGGTCACGGCGTACGCGGGCAAGACCCTGCACGGCGTCGTGAAGTCCACCTGGCTGCGCGGTACGCAGATCGCCGACCACGGCACCCCGACCGAGCCCACGGGCCTCCTCCTTGAAAGGCAGAACTGACAGTGGCGATTCCTTCCTTCACCGGTAACGCGAACCCGTACGGGGGCGGCGACCCGTACGCGGACTACCGCACCGCGGACTTCTCCTTCACCCAGTACGCGAACCTCGCCGCCCGCGAGCTGGGCGCCGGTGTCATCGCCGCCAACGACGAGTTCTTCGCCGAGCGCGAGAACCTCCTCATCGCCGAGGCCCCGCACTTCGACCCCGAGCACTTCGGTCACAAGGGCAAGGTCATGGACGGCTGGGAGACCCGCCGCCGCCGCGGCGTCTCCGCCGAGCAGCCCTGGCCGACCGCCGAGGACCACGACTTCGCGCTGATCCGCCTCGGCGCCCCCGGCGTCATCCGCGGCATCGTCGTGGACACCGCCCACTTCCGCGGCAACATGCCGCAGGCCGTGTCCGTCCAGGCCGCCTCGGTACCCGGCTCGCCGACCGCCGAGGAACTGCTGTCCGAGGACGTCAAGTGGACGACCCTCGTCGAGCGCACCCCCGTCGGCGGCCACGCGGCCAACGGCTTCGAGGTCGACGTCGAGCAGCGCTTCACGCACCTGCGCCTCAACCAGCACCCGGACGGCGGCGTCGCCCGCATCCGCGTCTACGGCGAGGTCCGCCCCGACCCGAAGTGGCTCGCCGCGCTCGGCACCTTCGACGTCGTCGCCCTGGAGAACGGCGGCTCGGTCGAGGACGCGTCCAACCGCTTCTACTCGCCGCCGACCAACACCATCAACCCGGGCCGCTCCCGCAAGATGGACGACGGCTGGGAGACCGCCCGCCGCCGCGACAACGGCAACGACTGGATCCGCTACCAGCTCGTCGCCGAGTCCGAGATCCGCGCCGTCGAGATCGACACCGCCTACCTCAAGGGCAACTCGGCCGGCTGGGCCTCGCTGTCCGTCAAGACGGGCGAGGAGGGCGAGTGGACCGAGTTCCTGCCGCGCACCCGCCTGCAGCCCGACACCAACCACCGCTTCGTGCTCGACGCCCCGGCGGTCGGCACGCACGTGCGCATCGACATCTTCCCGGACGGCGGCTTCTCCCGGCTGCGCCTGTTCGGCTCGCTGACGGAGGCCGGCGCGGCCGCGCACGCCGCCCGTCACCAGGAGCTGGGCGGCTGACGCCACCCCGCCCGACGGACCGCCCCGGGGGCCGACACCCCCGGGGCGCGAGCACGCTCCCGCGGGGCGCACCGCACGCGGTGCGCCCCGCGGGCGTTCCCGGGCACCCCCGCGGCGGACACGCGGTCCGCCTCCGCGCGCGCCGCACCGATGAGTTCCGGGCGGCGGGGGAGTCTGAACCGGTGCACGGCATACGGGCCGGGCGCCGACACCCAAGGAGCGCAGTGCCATGGGAAAGCTGACCCTCACCACCTTCCTCACCCTCGACGGCGTGATGCAGGCCCCCGGCGGGCCCGACGAGGACCCCCGCGACGGGTTCGAGTACGGCGGCTGGGTCGTGCCGTACGCGGACGAGGGCATGGGGGAGTTCATCCAGGAGGTCTTCGCGCGGGCCGGGGCCTTCCTGCTCGGCCGGCGCACCTACGAGATCTTCGCCGCGTACTGGCCGCAGCACGACGACCCCGCCGACCCGGTCGCGAGCCGCCTCAACCGGCTGCCCAAGTACGTGGCCTCGACCACCCTGAAGGACCCGGGCTGGAGCCCCACCACCGTGGTGGACGGCGAGAACCTCCAGGCGGAGGTCGTCCGGGCCAAGGACGCCACCGACGGGGAGCTCCAGGTGCACGGCAGCGGACAGCTGGCGCAGTGGCTGCTCGCGCGGGACCTCGTCGAGGAGCTGCACCTGCTGGTCTTCCCCGTCTTCCTCGGCACGGGCCGCCGGCTGTTCCCGACCGGCGGGCTGCCCACCGCCTTCGCGCAGACCGCCTCGCGCACCACCGGCTCCGGCATCTCCCTCCACACCTACCGGCCGACGGGCCGCGCCACCTTCGGCACCTTCGCGGACTGAGCCCGCGCGGGGACGGCCCGCAAAACGTTCGACCGGGAAGATCGACTCCGCTACCGTGGGCCCGCATCGTGCGAGCCGCCGTCGTCTCCACTCCCTTCCCGCCGACGGAGCCGCCCCGGTGTCCACCCTCGCCGCCCCCGCCCCCGCCCCCGCCCTCGCTCCCCGCCGGGCCCGGCTCGCGGACCTGCCCGTGCTGCTCGTCGCCGTCGTCTGGGGCGGCAGCTACCTCGCGGCCAAGGGGATCACGGCCCCGCACACCGTGATCGCGGTGCTCGTGCTCCGCTTCGCGCTCGTGCTGCCCGTCCTCGTCCTCGCCGGGTGGCGGCGGCTGCGGGTGCTGAGCCCCGCGCAGCTGCGCGGGGCCGCGGCGCTGGGCCTCGTACTCGGCGGGATCTTCCTGCTGGAGACCTACGGGGTGGTGCACACCTCCGCCACCAACGCCGGGCTGATCATCAGCCTGACCATGATCTTCACCCCGCTCGCCGAGTCCGCCGTCCGCCGCACCGCCCCCTCGGCCGCCTTCCTCGGCGCCGCCGCCGTCTGCGTCGCGGGGGTCGTGCTGCTCACCCAGGGCGCCGGGTTCACCGCGCCCGGCGCCGGTGACCTGCTGATCCTCGGCGCCGCCCTCGCCCGCACCGCGCACGTCCTGCTGATGGCGCGGATCAAGGCCGTCCAGGACGCGGACGCCCTCTCCCTGACCACGGTCCAGCTCGGCGGCGCCGTCCTGGTCTTCGCCCTGCTGGCGGCCCTGCCGGGGACCGGCGACTCGCCCTGGGCGGCCGCCGCCGACTTCGGGCCGGGCCAGTGGGCCGGGCTGGCCTTCCTCTCGGTCCTGTGCACCCTCTTCGCCTTCTTCGTGCAGATGTGGGCCGTCCGCAGGACCTCGCCCTCGCGGGTCAGCCTGCTCCTGGGCACCGAACCCCTGTGGGCCGCCGCCGCGGGCATCGCCCTCGGCGGCGAGCACCCGGGCCCCCTCGGCCTCACGGGCGCGGCGCTGGTCCTGGTCGGCACCGCGTGGGGACGGCGCGCCGCGGCCTGAGCGAATGTCCGGGAATCGCCTCCTGGCCGGGTGATCACCGCCCTACTGTGGCCCGCATGCCCGCCCTAGAGATCCGGGAGCTCCTCCAGCCGCACGGGGCGGCCCTCGCGCCGGGAGCGCTCGCACGCCTCCGCGATCCGGAACGCGGCCAGCCCCTCCCGGCCGTCGCAGGGATTGGGCCCCTCACCGCGCACCAGCTGGACGAAGGCCCCCAGCTCGGCCTCGTAGGCGGGCCCGAACCGCTCCAGGAACCCGCCCCAGGGCTTGCTCGCCGGGGGCGGGCCGTGCGGTTCCGTCGAGGCTATCGGCGTACGGTCGTCCAGCCCGGAGGAGACCTGGTCCAGCTCCCCGGCGAACTCCATCCGCACGTCGTACCCGGCGCCGTTGCACCGGGTGGCGGTACTGCTGACCAGCGTCCCGTCGTCGAGCGTGAGCAAGGCCGCCGCCGTGTCCACGTCACCGCTCTCCCGGAAGGCGGCGGGTCCCGCGTCCGAGCCGACCGCGTACACCTCCACGGCCTCCCGGCCGGTCACCCAGCGCACCATGTCGAAATCGTGCACCATGCAGTCCCGGTAGAGCCCACCGGAGGTCGCAAGGTACGCGGCGGGCGGCGGAGCGGGATCGGCCGTCGTCGTGCGTACGGTGTGCAGCCGGCCCAGGGCACCCGATCGGACCAGCTCCCGCGCGGTGCGGCAGCCCGCGTCGAAGCGGCGCATGAAGCCCAGCTGCAGGACCCCGCGGGCCGCGGCCACCTCGCGGAGCACCGCCAGGGTGCGGCCCAGGTCCGGGGCCAGGGGCTTCTCGCAGAACACCGGCAGCCCGCCGCGCACCGCGCGGACCACCAGCTCCGCGTGCCCCTCGGTGGCGCAGGCCACCACCAGCGCGTCCACGCCCCAGGTGAAGACCTGCTCGACGGAGGGCGCGGCCGTCGCACCCAGCCGGTCGGCCAGCCGTGCGGCCCGCGCCGGGTCGGCGTCGGCCAGCAGCAGCGAACCGGCGTCCGGCCGGCGGGCCAGCGCGGCCGCGTGGAAGGAGCCGATCCGGCCCGTCCCGATGAGCCCGATGCGCATGCACTCAACGTGGCCCCGTCCGGGGGAGCTGTCAATCTGCCCGCCTCCGTCGGCGGAAGGCCACGATGGGGGCGACGGCCCCGATGGGCTCCCAAGGTCGACTGTGGCGGATACTGGGCGGCTGGAACCGGAATGACCACTTTGAGAATCAGTGGCGGGTATGACGAGGGAAGGGCACGGCGACGTGGCTAGGGTTCGGACAGGGGTACGCGTCGTGGGCGCCGTGCTCGCGGTGGTACTGGGAGCCTCCCTCTCGGGCTGCAGCAGCACGGGTGGCAAGCGCGCCGAGGAGCGGGCGAAGGCCGACCGGGCGGGCCGGCCCGCCGTCTCCACGCCGCGCTGGACCTTCGCGATGGTGACCCACGCGGGCGACGGCGACACCTTCTGGGACATCGTCCAGAAGGGCGCCAAGGAGGCCGCGGCGAAGGACAACATCAACTTCGTCTACTCGCACGACGACCAGGCGCAGCAGCAGGCCCAGTTCGTGCAGAACGCGATCGACCAGAAGGTCGACGGCATCGTGGTCAGCCTCGCCAAGCCCGAGGCCCTCAAGGACGTCCTCGGCAAGGCCGTCAAGGCGGGCATCCCCGTGATCACGGTCAACTCCGGATCCGAGCAGTCGGCCGCGTACGGCGCCCTGACCCACATCGGCCAGGACGAGGCGATCGCGGGCGAGGCGGTCGGCACCGAGCTGACGAAGCGCGGTCGCAAGAAGGCCGTCTGCGTCCTGCACGAACAGGGCAACGTCGGCCACGAGCAGCGCTGCGCCGGGGCGAAGAAGACCTTCGGCGGAAGCATGGAGAACCTCTACGTCGAGGGCACCAACATGCCCTCCGTCCAGGCCGCCGTCCAGGCCAAGCTCCAGGCCGACCCCTCCATCGACGCCATCGTCACCCTCGGCGCCCCCTTCGCCGCCACCGCCGTCAAGGCGAAGGACGCGGCGGGCAGCAAGGCCGAGGTCGACACCTTCGACCTCAACGAGGCCGTCGCCCGGGACCTGAAGTCCGGCGCCCTCGGCTTCGCGGTGGACCAGCAGCCCTACCTCCAGGGCTACGAGGCGATCGACCTGCTGTGGCTCTACCGCTACAACGCGGACGTCCTCGGCGGCGGCCGGCCCGTGCTGACCGGGCCGCAGATCGTCACCGCGGCCGAGGCCGCCAAGCTGGAGGAGTACATCAAGCGGGGCAGCCGATGAGCGCCGGCAGCACCACCGCCGACGAACGGCTCGCGCCGGCCTCGCACCTCAAGAAGCTCCTCGCCCGCCCCGAGCTGGGCGCCGTCGTCGGGGCCGCCGCCGTCTTCGTCTTCTTCTCCTTCGCCGCCCCCAGCTTCCTCCAGGCCTCCAGCCTGAGCACGATCCTGTACTCGGCCTCCACCATCGGGATCATGGCCTGCCCGGTGGCCTTGCTGATGATCGGCGGCGAGTTCGACCTCTCGGCCGGCGTCATGGTCACCACCTCGGCACTGGTCAGCTCGATGTTCAGCTACCAGATGACCGCCAACGTGTGGGTCGGCGTCGGGGTGTCCCTGCTGGTCACCCTGGCCATCGGCTTCTTCAACGGCTTCATGCTGACCCGCACCAGGCTCCCGAGCTTCATCATCACGCTCGGCACGTTCCTCATGCTCACCGGCCTGAACCTCGGCTTCACCAAGCTGATCAGCGGCTCGGTCTCCACCAAGACCATCGCCGACATGGAGGGGTTCTCCTCGGCGCGGGCCCTGTTCGCCTCGCAGTGGAACATCGGCTCGGTCACCCTGAAGGTCACCATCCTGTGGTGGTTCGCCCTGGTCGCGGTCGCCACGTGGATCCTGCTGCGCACCCGCGCCGGTAACTGGATCTTCGCCGTGGGCGGCGGGGCCGACGCGGCCCGCGCCACCGGCGTCCCCGTGGTCAAGACCCGCATCGGCCTCTACATGGGCGTCGCCCTGTGCGCCTGGATCTCCGGGCAGCACATCCTCTTCTCCTTCGACGTGGTCCAGTCGGGGGAGGGCGTCGGCAACGAGTTCCTCTACATCATCGCCGCGGTCATCGGCGGCTGTCTGATGACCGGCGGCTACGGCTCCGCCATCGGCTCGGCCGTCGGCGCCTTCATCTTCGGCATGACCAGCAACGGCATCGTGTACGCCCAGTGGAACCCGGACTGGTTCAAGTTCTTCCTCGGCGCCATGCTCCTGCTGGCGACGCTGCTGAACGCATGGGTCCGCAAGCGGGCGGAGGAGAGCAAGTGACCACGAAGACCGCGCCCGGCCCGCAGACCGGGACCGCCCTGGTGAAGCTGACCGACGTCAGCAAGTACTACGGCAACATCCGCGCCCTCCAGGGCGTCTCCCTGGAGGTCTCGGCCGGCGAGATCACCTGCGTCCTCGGCGACAACGGCGCCGGCAAGTCCACCCTCATCAAGATCATCGCGGGGCTGCACCGGCACGACGCCGGCACCTTCGAGATCGAGGGGGAGGAGACCGTGCTCGCCAACCCGCGCGCGGCCCTCGACCGCGGCATCGCCACCGTCTACCAGGACCTCGCCGTCGTCCCCCTGATGCCGGTCTGGCGCAACTTCTTCCTCGGCTCCGAGCCCACCAGGGGCCGCGGCCCCTTCCGCCGCCTCGACGTGGAACTGATGCGCGAGACCACCCGCGCCGAGCTGCTGCGCATGGGCATCGACCTGCGCGACGTCGACCAGCCCATCGGGACCCTCTCGGGCGGCGAGCGCCAGTGCGTGGCCATCGCCCGCGCCGTCCACTTCGGGGCCAAGGTGCTCGTCCTGGACGAGCCCACCGCCGCCCTCGGCGTGAAGCAGTCCGGCGTGGTTCTCAAATACGTCGCCGCCGCCCGCGACGCCGGTCTCGGGGTGGTCCTGATCACCCACAACCCGCACCACGCGTACCTGGTGGGGGACCGTTTCGTCCTCCTCAAGCGCGGCGCCATGGCCGGCAGCCACACCAAGGAATCGATCACCCTGGACGAGCTCACCCGGCAGATGGCGGGCGGCTCCGAGCTGGACGAGCTGAGCCACGAGCTGGAGCGGGTGGCAGAATCAGGACGGGACACCTCGGACGGCACCCCCGCCGGCCCCCCATCCGACACCGCCTCCGACAGGGACGACACGACTCGATGAGCACGTACCGGGACTTCGCGCTCTCCCACCGGGGCGCGGCGCGGGGCACCGTCCTGCGGACCATCGGGACGCGGGAGCGCCGCTCGCTGCTGACCGCCCCGCGCGTCCCGACCGTCGGCATCGACATCGGCGGCACCAAGGTGATGGCCGGCGTCGTCGACGCCGACGGGGTCATCCTGGAGAAGATCCGCACCGAGACCCCCGACAAGTCCAAGAGCCCCAAGGTCGTCGAGGACACCATCGTCGAGCTGGTCCTGGACCTCTCCGACCGGCACGACGTGCACGCGGTGGGCATCGGAGCCGCCGGCTGGGTCGACGCCGACCGCTCCCGCGTGCTCTTCGCCCCGCACCTGGCCTGGCGCGACGAGCCGCTGCGCGACGCCCTCCAGTCCCGCCTCGCGGTCCCGGTCATGGTCGACAACGATGCCAACACCGCCGCCTGGGCGGAATGGCGCTTCGGCGCGGGCCGCGGCGAGGACCACCTGGTCATGATCACCCTGGGCACCGGCATCGGCGGGGCCATCCTGGAGGGCGGGCAGGTCAAGCGCGGCCGCTACGGGGTGGCGGGAGAGTTCGGCCACATGCAGGTCGTCCCGGGCGGCCACCGCTGCCCCTGCGGCAACCGCGGCTGCTGGGAGCAGTACAGCTCCGGCAACGCCCTCGTCCGCGAGGCCCGCGAGCTGGCCGCCGCCGACTCGCCGGTCGCGTACAACATCATCGCCCGGGTCGGCGGCAACGTCCACGAGATCACCGGACCGCTGATCACCGAGCTGGCCCGCGAGGGCGACGCCATGTGCGTGGAGCTCCTCCAGGACATCGGCCAGTGGCTCGGCGTGGGCATCGCCAACCTCGCCGCCGCCCTCGACCCCTCCTGCTTCGTCATCGGCGGTGGGGTCAGCGCTGCCGACGACCTCCTCATCGGACCCGCCCGGGACGCCTTCCGCCGCCACCTCACCGGCCGCGGCTACCGCCCCGAGGCGCGCATCGCCAAGGCCCAGCTCGGCCCCGAGGCGGGCATGGTCGGGGCCGCCGACCTCGCCCGGCTCGTCGCCCGCCGCTTCCGCCGCGCCACGCGCCGGCGCGTCGAGCGGTACGAGCGCTACGCGCAGTTCGGTCTGCGCACCGCCACGGGCCCGACACCGCCCCCGGAACCCAAGGACCAGCAGTGACACCGCCCACCTCCCTGCCCAGACAGGCGTCCGCCCCCGAGGCGGAGGACCACCGCCCGCCCGCCCCCGGGGAACGCGGGAGCCGCCGCGAGACGGTCCGGCGCCGCTGGATCACCGCGCTCATCATCCTGCTGCTCGTCGGCGTCCCGGCGGGCTACCTCGCCGTCTCCGCCCAGCAGAGCCGCGCCAGCGGCAAGGACAAGGCGGCCCGGGTCGGAGCGGTCAAGGTCCGCCCGGACTGGCCGTCCACGGTGCAGCGCAGCATCTACGAGGTCCCGATCCCCGACTCGGGGGCCTCCTCGGTCGGCTACCTGGAGACCAACAACTGGCACACCAGCCGGCTGTACGTCCAGTTCCAGGTCACGCCGAAGGCGCTGGACTCCTTCCTCGCCGACGTCGGCACCAGCCGGGCCGCCCTCACCCCCGGCGTGTCGGTCTCCGAACGCGACGCCAAGGTCGCGGGCTGGAGCTGGAGCCCGAAGCACAAGTGGTCCGGGGTCACGGTGGAGGCGGACGACCCGCGCCCCACCAGGGACATCACCGTCGACTTCGCCAATCCGCGCGCCCCGCGCGTCTACGTGGTCTCCACCACCGTCCCGTAGATCGTCGTCCACGGGATCCACGGGATCTAGGGTGGGCCCATGAAGCTCACCAAACGGCTGCACTCCTGCGTCCAGTTGGAGAAGGACGGGCGCACGCTCGTCATCGACCCGGGCGCCTTCAGCGAAGCGGACGCGGGCCTCGGCGCCGACGTCCTGCTGGTCACCCACGAACACCCGGACCACTTCGAGGAGGGCCGGATCCGCGCCGCCCTCGACGCGAACCCGGCGGCGCAGCTGTGGACCGCGCGCAGCGTCGCCGAGAAGCTGTCCGCCGCCTATCCCGGCCGGGTGCACGCCGTGGGGCACGGGGACGCCTTCGAGGCCGCCGGCTTCGAGGTCCGGGTGCACGGCGAGCTGCACGCCGTGATCCATCCGGACGTCCCGAGGGTCGCCAACGTGGGCTTCCTCGTGGACGGCTCCCTCTTCCACCCGGGGGACGCCCTGACCGTCCCGGACGCTCCCGTCGACACGCTGATGCTCCCGGTGCACGCCCCCTGGAACAAGATCGCCGAAGTGATCGACTACGTCCGCGAGGTCAAGCCCCGCCAGGCGATCGACATCCACGACGCCTACCTCGCGGACATCGCCCGGCCGATCTACGACACGGCCCTGGACAACCTCGGCGGAGCCCCCCACCGCCGCCTCGGGGCGGGCGAGAGCGCCGCGCTCTGACTGTCGGTGCCGGGCGGTAGGTTTGACGGCATGCGTATCGCCACGTTCAACGTCAACTCGATCACCGCCCGGCTGCCGCGCCTGCTGGCCTGGCTGGAGACCTCCGGCACCGACGTGCTCTGCATCCAGGAGACCAAGTGCTCGGCGGAGCAGTTCCCCGCCGCCGAGCTGCGCGAGCTGGGCTACGAGTCGGCCGTCAACGCCACCGGCCGGTGGAACGGCGTGGCCCTGCTCTCCCGGGTCGGCCTGGAGGACGTCGTCACGGGGCTGCCCGGCGGCCCGGACTACGAGGGCGTGCAGGAGCCCCGCGCCATCTCCGCGACCTGCGGCGGCGTCCGCGTCTGGTCCGTGTACGTACCCAACGGCCGCGAGGTCGAGCACGACCACTACGGCTACAAGCTGGAGTGGTTCCGCGCCCTGGCGGGCGCCGTCGCCGAAGACGCGGCCGGACCGCGCCCGTTCGCCGTGCTCGGCGACTTCAACGTCGCGCCGACCGACGAGGACGTGTACGACCCGGCGGTCTTCGAGGGCCTCACCCACGTCACCCCCGCCGAGCGGGCCGCCCTGGAGACCCTGCGCGCGGCCGGTCTCTCCGACGTCTTCCCGCGCGCCCTCAAGTACGACCGCCCGTACACCTTCTGGGACTACCGGATGCTCGCCTTCCCCAAGAACAAGGGCATGCGCATCGACCTCGTCTACGGGAACGAGCCCTTCGCCAAGGCCGTCAAGGACGCCTACGTCGACCGCGAGGAGCGCAAGGGCAAGGGCGCGTCGGACCACGCCCCGGTCGTCGTCGACCTGGACCTGTAGCCCCTGCCCGGTGCGAACCGGGCGAGGGATCAAGGCGCGCCCTGTGGCCGGCCGGGGATCCTGGTGCCAGGCTGGGCGGTATGAACATCCCTTTCCTGGCCAACTGGCTGAACCGGCACGAAACGGAACAGGGTGCGGGACTCGCCGCCGCCCTCGCGGATCACCCCGAGGGCGTCGCCGAGTTGTTCTCGGAGTGCGAGATGCTGCGTGCGCAGGCGAGGGCGGCCGGGCTCGAACTCGACCAGACCCCGGCCTCCTTGGAGGCCCTGGACCAGCTGATGCCCCGCTGGCGACGGGACCCCGAGGCCGTCCCGTGGCTG
This sequence comes from Streptomyces sp. NPDC004667, assembly GCF_040609475.1. NCBI lineage: Bacteria > Bacillati > Actinomycetota > Actinomycetes > Kitasatosporales > Streptomycetaceae > Streptomyces > Streptomyces sp. NPDC004667. The sequence continues at coordinate 21,174 of NZ_JBEXKC010000074.1, forward strand.
GGCAGCGACGCCGGGTTCTACCTCGGCACCGTGATCGTCCGCACCCTGCGGGGAGCCGCCTGGCAGTCGTGGCCCAACGGCCGGCCCGTGATCCGGCTCGCCTCGGGGCGGGAGCTCGACGTGGTCGAGTCGGGGGTGTCCTGGGCGATGACCGGTTCCCCGGAACTCAGCCAGGCGTATGCGGAGGCCTCCGAGGGCTGATCCACCCCGTGGGACTGAAGCACCCATGCGCTTTATGTCCCCTTTAGGCGTGTCGCGGTGAAGCCCCTCCGGCGGCTGGATAGTTTGCGCTGACCTCGACACACCGACAAGTGGGCAGGGCAGCGTATGGCCGTCGATCCGTTGATCGAGCTGCGGGACGTCAACAAGCACTACGGGCAGTTGCACGTCCTGCGGAACATCGACCTCACCGTCGGCCGCGGGGAGGTGGTGGTGATCATCGGCCCCTCCGGTTCCGGCAAGTCCACCCTCTGCCGGACCATCAACCGGCTGGAGACCATCGAGTCCGGCACGATCACCCTCGACGGCCGGCCCCTGCCCGCCGAGGGCAAGGAGCTGGCCCGGCTGCGCGCCGAGGTCGGGATGGTCTTCCAGTCCTTCAACCTCTTCGCGCACAAGACGGTCCTCGCCAACGTCTCCCTCGCGCAGACGAAGGTCAGGAAGCGCGGGAAGGAGGAGGCGGACAAGCGCTCCCGGGAACTCCTGGAGCGGGTCGGCCTCGCTGACCAGGCCGAGAAGTACCCCGCTCAGCTCTCCGGCGGCCAGCAGCAGCGCGTGGCCATCGCCCGGGCCCTGGCCATGAGCCCCAAGGCCCTCCTCTTCGACGAGCCCACCTCGGCGCTCGACCCGGAGATGATCAACGAGGTGCTGGAGGTCATGCAGCAGCTCGCGGCCGAGGGCATGACGATGGTCGTCGTCACGCACGAGATGGGCTTCGCCCGCTCCGCCGCCAACCGCGTCGTCTTCATGGCCGACGGAAGGATCGTCGAGGACCGCACCCCGGAGGAGTTCTTCACCGCACCCGAGAGCGAGCGGGCCCGGGACTTCCTCTCCAAGATCCTCAAGCACTGAGGGGCGGCCCGATGCGACACACCCCCCACCGCGCGCGCACCCCGCACGTCCTGCGCGCCCTCGTCCTGATCCTGGCCCTCCTCGCGGCCACCGCCTGCGGCAGGAGCGGCAGCCCTCCGGTCAAGGGTCCGCAGCCCGAGGACCTGCCCGTGTACAAGGTGGCCACCGGCTTCCAGCTCCCCGACTCCCCCACCTGGGAGCGGGCGAAGAAGCGCGGCCACCTCGTGGTCGGGGCCAAGGAGGACCAGCCGTACATGGGGGAGAAGGACCCCGCGCGCGGGACCTACTCCGGGTTCGACATCGAGATCGCCAAGATGATCTCCGCCTCCCTCGGCTTCGACCCCAAGACCATCGAGTTCAAGACCATCTCCTCCGCCAACCGCGAGACCGCCCTCCAGAACGGCCAGATCGACTACTACGTGGGCACCTACACGATCAACGACAACCGCAAGAAGCAGGTCGGCTTCGCCGGCCCCTACTTCATGGCCGGCCAGTCCCTGCTGGTCCGCAAGGACGAGCAGGACATCAAGGGCCCCGGGGACCTCGCGGGCAAGAGGGTCTGCTCGGCCACCGGCTCCACGCCCTACCAACGGCTCCAGAAGGAGCACCCGGAGGCGGTCCTCGTCTCCTACGACACCTACTCGGTCTGCGTGGACAACCTGCTGACCTACCAGGTCGACGCCGTCTCCACCGACGACTCCATCCTCCTCGGATACGCCGCCAAGGTCCCCGACGAGCTCAAGGTGGTCGGCGAACCCTTCTCCCGCGAGCCGTACGGCATCGGCGTGCCGCGCTCCGACACCGCCCTGCGCCTCGCCATCGACGGCGCGCTGGCCGAGCACGAGAAGAACGGCGACTGGAAGAAGGCCTACGAGGCCACGCTCGGCCTCTCCGGAAAGCCCGCTCCGACACCACCGCCCATCGACCGCTACCCGGCGAGCTGAGGGGAGAGCCACCGCCATGAACGTACTCACCGAGAACTTCGCGCTCTACGGGAAGGGCTTCTGGGGCACCGTCCAGCTGACCTTCTACGGCTCCCTCCTCGCCCTGGTCCTGGGCTTCGTGATGGCCTCCTTCCGGGTCGCGCCCGTGGGTTCCTTCCGGGTCTTCGGCACGGTCTGGGTGAACGTGCTGCGCAACACCCCGCTCACCCTGCTCTTCTTCGCGGTGCTGCTCGGTCTGCCCCGCTTCGGGCTGGTGCTGCCCTTCCAGGTCTTCGCCGTCCTGGCGCTGGGCTGCTACACCTCCGCCTTCATCTGCGAGGTGCTGCGATCGGGCATCAACACGGTGCCCAAGGGCCAGGGCGAGGCGGCCCGCAGCCTGGGGATGTCCTTCGGGCAGACGCTGGGCACGGTGGTGCTGCCGCAGGCCTTCCGGTCCGTGATCCCGCCCATCGGCTCCACGCTGATCGCCCTCGCGAAGAACTCCGCGATCGCCGGCGCCTTCAGCGTGAACGAGCTGCTGGGCACGTACAAGACGCTGAGCGAACTGGGTTACAACATCATCTGGACCTTCGTCTGGATCGCCGTGGGGTACCTGATCATCACCCTGTCCATCAGCGCGCTCTTCCACGTGTTGGAGAAGCGCTACGGAGTCGCCCGATGACCGCGCACGCGCTCCACGGGGACCTGGAGTCCACGGCCCTCTACGACCTGCCCGGCCCCCGCACCCGGCGCCGGCACCTCGTCTACGGGATCGTCTCGACGGTGGTGATCCTCGGGCTGCTGGCCTGGATCCTCTACCTGCTCTTCGACACCGCGCAGTTCACCGCCGCCAAGTGGAGCCCCTTCACCTACAAGGGCATCCAGGAGCTGCTCCTGCGGGGGCTGGGCAACACCCTCAAGGCCTTCGCCTACGCCTCGGTGCTCTCGCTCCTGCTCGGCGCGGTGCTCGGCGCCGGCCGGCTCTCGGTGCACCGGCCCGTGCGCTGGGCGGCGACGCTGTTCGTGGAGTTCTTCCGGGCCATGCCGGTCCTGGTGATGATCTTCTTCATCTTCGTCGCGCTCAAGGCGCAGCCGCTGCCCGCGCTGGTGGCGGGGCTGACCCTGTACAACGGATCGGTGCTCGCCGAGGTCTTCCGTACGGGCATCAACTCCGTGGAGAAGGGCCAGCGCGAGGCGGCGTACGCCCTCGGCATGCGCAAGACGCAGGTCATGACCTTCGTGCTGGCCCCGCAGGCCGTCCGCGCGATGCTGCCCACGATCATCAGCCAGCTGGTGGTGGCGCTGAAGGACACCTCGCTCGGCTACCTGATCACCTACGAGGAGTTCCTGCACGCGGGCAAGCTGATCGCCTCGAACCTCGACTACGACCTGCCGTTCATCCCCGTGGTGATGATCATCTCGCCCATCTACATCGGGATGTGCATGCTGCTGTCCTGGTTCGCCACCTGGGTGGCCCGGCGGGAGCGGCGCAGCCCGAAGACCGCGGCCGTCGAAGTCGCCCCCGCGGAGCCCGAGACGGTGCTGCCGGGGCGGTGAGGATCCGCCCCGCCCCGGCGGGCAGCCGTGGATCACTGCTCGCGCAGCGGTACCGAGACGTACGAGGGATCGGTGCGCGGCGAGGAGAAGGTCAGCTGCGCGCCGGCGGGGTTGTGCTCGATGTAGAGCGGGTCGACGGTGTCCACGACCAGGGCGAGCCGGTGGCCCGCGGGCACGTCGTAGGCGGTGGAGAAGAGGTCGAGGTCCACGCCGAAGGACTGCCCGGGGGTCTTGCCGTGGAAGGTGTACGGGGCGTTGCTGACCAGCTTGCCGAGGCCGAGGGGGCCCACGTCGTAGAGGTAGGCGACGAACGTGCCGTCGCCCTTCGTGGGCGTGACGGTGGTGTGCAGGCGCACGGTGCCGCGGATCCGGCGCTCCTCCTGGTAGCGGCCGGACTGCCAGACGGCCGCGAAGGCGCGGGGGAGGAGGGGGACGGAGGTGACGGGGGGCGCCTTGAAGAACTGGTCGAGGACGCTGGAGAGCATGACCACGCCGCCGTTGGCCCCGGAGTCGACGTTCGCGAAGACGTGCTCGCTGTCGTTCAGGGGGATGCGCTCGGTGCCGCCGGAGCCGACCGACTTCCAGTCGGCGTAGCCCTCGTAGCCGTTGTCGCTGCGGGACTTGATCTGGACGGGGGCCTCGGTGTCGACGCCGTTGCGGTCGTCCTTGAGGTAGCGGTCGAACCAGCGGTGGGCGTTGGTCCAGGTGTCGTTGGGCAGGCCGAGGAGGCCGGTGCCCTCGGCGGTGGCGTGGTCGCCGGGGCGCAGCTCCAGCCGCTTGGGGCCGGTGAGCCCCTCGAAGAACTTCGTGTACTGGTTGGGCGGGAAGACGGTGTCGCCCCAGGCGTTGCCCAGCATGATCGCGGCGCCGTTGGCGTTGATCCGGTCGATCTGTTCGGAGGCGGAACGCTTCCTCCCCCAGTCGATCATCGCCTGTTCCCTGTCCAGCCTCGAACCGAGGAAGTCGTCGAGGATCTGACGGAGTTCGGGGCCGGGGCGGCCGGTGAGGTATCCGGTGGCCCCGAGGAGGCCGGCCGCCTGGCGGTGCTCGGTGCGGCCGGAGTAGATGGACTCGATCAGGTCCGCCCATCCGCTGAGCGCGACCACGGCCTTGACGCGGGGGTCGTGCGCGGAGGTCAGCAGGCTGATGCCGGCCCCGTACGAGACTCCGCCGAGGCCGATCCGGCCGGGGTCCGCGGGCGTGGTGGCGAGGGCCCAGTCGATGACGGCGGAGACGTCCGCGATGTCGGCGGGGCCCGCCGTCTCGATCTCGCCGCCGGACAGCCAGAAGCCGCGCGAGGCGTAACCGACCACCACGTAACCGGAGTCGGCGAGCTTGCGGGCCTGGGCGACGTATTCGATCTGGGGCAGGCCCCAGCTGCCGGGGAGCACGATCAGCGGATACTTCCGGCCGGGCTGGGCGCCGGCGGGGGTGAAGACGTTGCCCTTGAGGGTGATGCCCCCGGAGCCGGGAATGTCGTGGAAGCGCAGTTCCGGGGAGGCCGCCGGGGCCGGGGACGCGGGCGCGGCGGGGGCCGCCTGGGCCTGGTGGGGGGCCAGGCCCAGGACGGTCGCCGCGAGCAGGGCGGCCACGGCCGCCGCGGTGGTGGGGCGGGCTTTCACGGATCGCTCCTCGCGTGCGCCGGTGTCCTGAAGTGACCCGACGGTAACGGGAGGGGTTTACCGAAGGTAACCCGTCAGTAAGTTACGTGGTGGTAACAATTGATCGAGGATCAGCCGTTCTGGGCGCCGCCGGCCAGCGCGCTCTTGGCCTTCCAGGCGTCCCAGGTCAGGTTCCACTCGCCGTAGCCGTTGCCGAGGTCGGCCTTGCCCTTGGAGCCGCTGCCGACCACTTCGAGCGGGTCACCGGCCTGCACCTGCTCGTATACGGACTTGGCGTTGGCGTCGCTCATGCCGACACAGCCGGAACTGGTGTTGGCGCTGCCGAAGTTGGCGGAGTTCCACGGGGCGGCGTGCACGTACATGCCCGACCAGGTCAGGCGCATCGAGTAGTCGACCATCTTGTCGTAGGCGTCGCCGAGGCCCACCGTCTGGGAGTCCATCCGGATGGTGCCCTCCTTCGCCATCAGCACCATCTTCCCGGACCAGGAGGCCTTCTGGCCGCCCGGAGTGCCCGCCGAGACCGGGACCGTCTTCACGACCTGGCCGTCCTCGGTGATCGACATCTTCTTCGTGTCGAGGCTCACCTCCATCCGGCGGTCCTTGCCTATCTTGAACTCCGTGCTGTAGTCGCGGGCGAAGAGCCCGCCGCCCGCGCCGGAGTCCACGCCGTTCAGGTCCATCTCGACCTTGACGTCCGTGCCGGACTTCCAGTAGTCCTTCGGCCGCCAGTCCACCCGGTCGTTGCCGGAATAGTCCTTGAACCAGCCCCAGGAACCCTCGGTGTTGTTCGAGGTGGTCACCTTCAGCTGCTTCTCGACCTCGGCCTTGTTCTTCACCGGATTGTCGAAGACCAGCGAGACGGGCATCGCGACGCCGACCGTGCTGCCCTTGGAAATGTTGATGGAGACCTTGTTCACCTTGTCGGCGGCCGAGGTCTTGAACTGCGTGCCCGCGTTCTGGCTGTCGGTGTTCTGCGCCTCGACCTTGTAGTCGGTGTTCGGGGAGGCGTTGCGCCCCGAGGTCCAGGTCTTCCCGTCGGCGGCGATCTGCCCGGCCAGTTCACCGCCCTTGCCGTCCGTCACCTTCACCTGCGCCAGCTTGCCGTCGGCGATGGTCACCTTGACCGGCTCACCCGCCTTGACCTGGTCACCCGTCAGGTTCACCGAGACGGCCATGGCCGGCTTGTTCTTCGCGTCCCCCTTGGCGTCGCCGCCGTCCGCGCCCCCGTCGGCGCCACCCGAACAGGCGGTCAGCGCGGCGGCGAGCAGCGCGGTGCCGGCCAGCGCCACCTGGCGGACCCGACGACGCGGCAGTGCGGTACGGCGTGTGCGGCTCAACGAAAACCCCTCCGAAGTAATGGTCGTCCGTAATCAAGGAGCGGACGACACGACTCTAGGTTCCCTATTCCGCCGAAAACATCGTCGTCCGGGGTTGTGACGTGCACCGCAGCGAAACAGTTGCCGTTCGGTCACATGAAAGGGACCGTTCCGGAAAGGACTTTGGTCCCGGAACAAAGGCCGAAACGCACTGGCGGGACGCCGGTGTCACCGTGCGCGCGACCGGGGCCGGAGCGGGACCGCCCGGCGGGACCGGGTTACCCTCCACCTTCGACCAGGTGAAGGGAACACACCTCGATGGAAGCCAGTACCCGCACGGACCCCCGCGCGGTCCGCGTCGAGGCCGGAGCCGACGCCGACGCCGACGCCGACGCCGACGGGCGGAAGACCGCGCCGGGCGGCTCGGTCCTGCGCAGCGGCGCGCTCATGGCGGCCGGCTCCATCGTCTCCCGGGCCACCGGCTTCGTCCGTTCCGCGGTGGTCGTCGCGGCACTCACCACCGGCCCCCTCGGCGACGGCTACGCCGTCGCCAACACCGTCCCGAACATCCTCTACATGCTGCTGGTCGGCGGCGCGCTCAACGCCGTCTTCGTACCCGAACTGATCCGGGCCGCCAAGGAGCACAAGGACGGCGGGGCCGCCTACACCGACCGGCTGTTCACCGCCTGCACCCTGGCCCTCGTGGTCCTCACCGCCGTCGCCGTGCTCGCCGCACCGCTCATCATCGACGGATACACCGAGTACAGCGGTGCCCAGCTCGACACCACCGTCGCACTCGCCCGCTTCTGCCTCCCGCAGATCTTCTTCTACGGCCTCTTCACCCTCCTCGGGCAGATACTCAACTCGCGCGGCAGGTTCGGCGCGATGATGTGGACCCCCGTACTCAACAACGCCGTCGTCATCGCCGTCTTCGGGCTCTTCCTGTACCTCTCCCACGGAGCCCCCGACGGACTCACCGCGGCAGAGACCCGCCTCCTGGGCATCGGCACCACCGCCGGGATCGTCGTCCAGGCCCTCGCCCTGATCCCCTCGCTGCGCGCCGCCCGCTTCCGCTGGCGCCCCCGCTTCGACTGGCGCGGCAGCGGCCTCGCCCGCCCCCTGCGCAACGCGGGCTGGCTGGTCCTGCTGGTGTTCACCAACCAGATCGCCTACTGGGTCATCACCCGCTTCTCCACGGTCACCGGCGAACTCGCCCACGACGCGGCTCGCGCGGGCGTAGCCGGTCTCGCGGGCGACGCCGGCTACGCCGCCTACACCAACGCCTACCAGCTGTGGATCGTCCCCCAGGGCATCGTCACCGTCTCCCTGGTGACCGCCCTGATGCCCCGGATGAGCGCGGCCGCCTCCGACGGCGACCTCACGGGAGTGCGCGAGCAGGTCTCCTACGCGCTGCGCTCCAGCGCAGCCCTCGTCGTGCCCGCCGCCGCCCTCTTCGCCGCGCTGGCCCCCTGGCTGATGGACTGCGTCGTCGGATACGGGCACGTCAGCGCCGCCGACGTCGAGGTCATGGCGGGCATGCTCCTCGCCTTCGCGCCCGGCCTCATCGCCTTCTCCGCCCAGTACGTGCTCGCCCGCGGCTTCTACGCCCTCTCCGACACCCGGACCCCCTTCTTCCTCAACCTGGTCATCGTCGCCCTGAACGCCGGGCTCTCCTACGCCGCCTACGCGGCCCTCCCGCTGCGCTGGGCCGTCACCGGCATGGCCGCGGCCACCTCGATCGCCTTCACCGCGGGCGCCGCCGTGACCGCGTACGCCCTCGCACGCCGGCTCGGCCCGCGCGCCCGGCCCGCTGCCGCAGCCCGCCCCACGTCCCTCGGGACCCACCTGCGCCTGCTCGCCGCCTGCCTGCCCGCCGGTGCCGCCGGGTACGCCACGGCCAGGGCCGCCGACGGCCTCGGGGCCTACGCGGCGGCCGGGGCGGGAACCATCGTGCTCGCGCTGATCGTCGTACTCCTCGCCGGGCCCCTGCGCCTGACGGAGATCACCGACCTGATCGACTCCCTGCGGCGGAAGACCGGCCGAAAGCGGGAGGAGACCGAATGAAACACCCTGGGATACTGACCGGATGCCACGCGTACTGCTGATCGAGGACGACCCTTCCATCCGGGAAGGGGTGGGACTCGGCCTGCGCCGCCGCGGCCACGAGGTGAGAGCCGCCGACACCGGCGAGGCCGGCCTCGCCCTCATGGGCGGCTTCCACCCCGATCTGGTGCTCCTCGACCTCATGCTGCCCGGGATCAACGGCGTCCAGGTGTGCCGCCGGATCCGCGAGACCAGCGAGGTCCCGATCATCATGCTCACCGCACGCGGCGACGACTTCGACATCGTCGTCGGCCTGGAGGCCGGGGCCGACGACTACATCGTCAAACCCGCCCGCACCGAGATCATCGAAGCCCGGATCAAGGCCGTGCTGCGCCGGCTCAGCGACCCCGTGGGCCGCCCCGGCGTGGAACACCACGGCGAACTCGCCGTCGACCGCGCCGGCCTGACCGTGGCCAAGAACGGCGAACGCGTCCCCCTCGCCCCCAGCGAGATCAAACTGCTGCTCCACCTGACGGCCTCGCCCGAGCAGGTCTTCTCCCGCCAACAGCTGCTGGAGTACGTGTGGGACCACAGCTACCACGCCGACGCCCGGCTCGTGGACGCCTGCGTGCGCAGGCTGCGCAACAAGATCGAGGACCCCGGCGGCAGCCCCCGCTACATACAGACCGTGCGGGGCTTCGGCTACCGCTTCGGACCGCTCGGACCGCGTTAGGACGGCTGCCGTGCGAAAGTTCGCGCCGCTCGGGCTGCGCACCCGCCTCATCGCGGCGTTCCTGCTGGTCGCCGCGATCTGCGCGGTCAGCACGGCCGCCCTCACCTACCGCCAGGCCCGCAGCGCCGTCCTCACCCAGAGCCAGGACACGGCCGTCAGCACCCTGCGCGACCAGCTGGAGGGCCAGGCCCTGACCCTGCCGATGGACCGCGCGCAGCTCCAGCGGGTCGTCAACGAGATCGGCAAGCGCGGCAAACCCCACCCCTGGACCGTCTACGCCGAGTACGGCACCCTGCGCGCCTCCTCCAACGGCACCCCCACCACCTCCGGCCTCCTCACCGACGCCCTGCGCGCCCAGATCGCCGACCATCCGCACGGCGCCTTCCAGCGCGTCGAGGACGAGCGGGGCGAGCCGTACCTGACCATCGCCATGCCCGCCGTCTTCGCCCACCACGGCGTCCGCGAGCCGACCGGCGCCGTCCTCTACGCCGTCATGCCGCTGCTCACCGAGCAGCAGACCGTCGACGCCATGGTCCAGGCGGCCCGGCAGGGCGCCATCCCCGGCCTCGCCATCGCCGTCGTCCCCGCCCTGCTCGCCGCGCGCAGCGTCCTGCGGCCCGTGCGCAACCTGCGGCGGGCCGCCCAGAGCATGGGACGCGGGCGCCTGGACACCCGTATCGAGGTCCGCGGAGCCGACGAACTGGCCGGGCTGGCCCGTACCTTCAACGAGACCGCCGGAGCCCTGGAACAGTCCGTCGCCGAACTGCGGGAGGCGGAGGTCCGGGCCCGCCGGTTCGCCGCCGACGTCTCCCACGAACTGCGCACCCCCCTCGCCGGGATGCTCGCCGTCACCGAAGTCCTCGACGAGGACGCCGAACGGCTCGACCCCGACACCGCCAAGGCGCTGCGGCTGATCAGCGCAGAGACCGGCAAGCTCGCCGTCCTCGTCGAGGACCTGATGGAGATATCCCGCTTCGACGCGCGCGCCGCCGAACTCAACCTCGACGACGTGGACGTCGCCGAGGCCGTGCGCAAGACCCTGGAGCGACGCCACTGGGACGACGACCGGGTCAGCGCCGACCTGCCACACGAGGTCCGCGCCCGGCTCGACCCGCGCCGCTTCGACGTGGTCCTCGCCAACCTCGTCGGCAACGCCCTGCGGCACGGCGGCGCCCCCGTACGGATCGCGGTGCGCACCGAGTCCCGCGCGGACGGGGAACGCCTGCTGGTCGAGGTGGCCGACAGCGGGCCCGGCATCGCCGCCGAGGTCCTCCCGCACATCTTCGACCGGTTCTTCAAGGCCGACGCCGCCCGGACCCGCTCCGCCGGCAGCGGCCTCGGGCTCGCCATCAGCCTGGAGAACGTCCGCCTGCACGGGGGCACCCTGAGCGCGGCCAACGCCCCCGGCGGAGGAGCCGTGTTCACCCTCGACATGCCCCTGGAGACCAGCGCGTGACCCTCCGTTCCGCGTCCGGCCGCCGTACCGCCGCGGCCGTGGCCGCCGCCCTGCTCGGCCCCGCGCTGGTCACCGGCTGCGGGATCAAACCCACCGAGGTCGTCGAGAGCGGCGCCGCCGCCCGGGTACCGGTCGCCGCGCCCTCCCGGGCCCCGATCGTGTACTTCGTCACCGCCGAGGGGCGCCTGGTCCCCTCGCCCTATCCCGAATACTCCGACAACAGCCCGCAAGGCAGCCTGCAGTTGCTGCTGCGCGGGCCCGGCGGGGTGGAACAGGAGGCCGGGCTCGGGACCCGGCTGCCGCCGTTGGACGCGGGGATGGCCGGGGGAGTCAGGGCCTTCTTCACCTCGGAGTTCCGCCTGGAGGCCCGTGTCCCCTTCCCGGTGGCGGCGCTCGACCCGCTCGGCATCAAGCAGATCGTGTGCACGGCCGTGTCCACCGCGGGACCCACCGTCCAGGTGGTGGTGCGCGGTCCCGACACCGAACTGGAGCCCACCCGCTGCGGGGCCGGGCGCTGACGCGGGCCCGGCGCCCTTGCGGGGGCGCCCCGCATGCCGTCACGGTGTGGACCATGGACCGCGCAGCAGCAGCCCCGGACACCACTTCGGACGTCCCCGGGATCCCCGACGTGTTCGATCCGCGCCTGTACGCCGAGGGCGTCCCGCACGCGCGCTACCGGCTGCTGCGCGACCACCGTCCGGTCGCCTGGCAGGAGGAGCCGGAGGTCGGGGGCTGGCCCGCCGGCCCCGGGTTCTGGGCCGTCACCCGCCACGCCGACGTCGTCCGCGTCCTGCGCGACCACACCACGTACTCCTCCTGGACCGGCGCCACCCAGATCCGCGACCCCGACCCCGGCGACCTGCCCTTCCTGCGCAGCACCATGCTCAACCAGGACCCGCCGGCGCACGGCCGGCTGCGCCGCCTGGTCGCCCGCGCCTTCACCCCGGCCCGGGTCGACGCCTTCGCGGGCCGGGTCCGGGAGCGGGCCCGCACCCTGCTGGCCGCCGCCCGGGACGGCGCCGAGGACGGCACCGCCGACGTGGTGGCGTCCGTCACCGACGAGTACGCCCTGCTGAACCTGACCGACCTGCTGGGCGTTCCGGCCGCCGACCGGGGCCTGCTGCTGGAGTGGACCGTACGGGTCATCGGCTACCAGGACCCCGAGGACGCCCCCGCGCCGCTCCTCGGCCCGGACGGCACACCACTGAACCCCCGGTCCCCGGCCCTGCTCGGCGAGATGTTCGCGTACGCCCGCGAACTGGCCGCGCACAAGCGCTCGCACCCGGGCGACGACGTGATGACCGCCCTCGCGCGGGCCGGACTGGACCCCGCCGAACTGGAGATGTTCTTCTTCCTGCTCACCGTCGCCGGAAACGACACCGTCCGCAGCGCCGCCCCCGGCGGCCTCCTCGCCCTCGCCCGGAACCCCGACGCCTACCGCCGGACCGCCGACGGCAGCGTCCCCGCCGACCGGGCCGTCGAGGAGCTCCTGCGCGTCCACCCGCCCGTGCTCAGCTTCCGGCGCACCGCCGCCCGCGACACCGAACTCGCCGGTCAGCCGATCCGCGCCGGCGACAAGGTCGTCGTCTTCCACGCCTCCGCCAACCACGACGAACGCGTCTTCGCCGACCCGGACCGCCTCGACCCCGGCCGCTCCCCGAACCCGCACGTCTCCTTCGGCGACGGCCCCCACGTCTGCCTCGGGGCCCACTTCGCCCGCCTCCAGCTGCGCATCCTCCACGAGGAGTGGCGCGCCGCCCTGCCCGCGCCCGAACTCGCCGGGGAGCCGCGCCGACTGGTGTCCAACTTCATCAACGGGATCACGCGGCTGCCGCTACGGGTGTCCGGGCGGCCCGCGTGACGTCGGCGACGAGCTCGGTCACGTCCGGCCCGTAGGCGTCGGAGTTGATCACCTTGAGCAGGAGGCAGAAGGAGTCGCCGCCGTGCTTGCGCGCCAGCTCCCGGTGGTGCCTGGCCAGGTAGCGGGCGGCCGCCTGGTTGCTGTTGGCGGTCTGCCCGGACAGGACGAACACCGGCCGGGTGCCCCGCTCCGTCACCAGCCTGGCCAGCAGCACGTATTCGGCCGTTCCCACCTCCCAGCGGTAGGTCCGGCCGCCCACGGTGATCGCCCCCCGGTCCTGGGCGGGCTCGGCCGCGACGACCATCCGCACCCCCGGCAGAAGGGACGTCAGGTGGGCCGTCGTGCGGGAGTTGGAGGAGGGTCCGCCCACACAGAACTCGGCGCGCTCGCCGAAGCCCTGCCGGGCCGCGTCGTGGCCGACGAGCTGGACCGTCGCCCCGCAGTCGCGGATCAGCGCCGATATCTCCAGCAGTGCGAAGGCGTCGTTGCGGTGCAGCGAGGAATCCTTTCCGCCCATCTGCCGGTTGACCACGAACAGGCAGTCGGAGCCGGTCGGCAGCCCGAAGAAGGCCTGTTTGCGGCGCAGTTCGCGGTGCCACAGGTAGGTCCGGAAGAACCAGCCGAACCCGCCGCTGACGGCGGTGGCCACCACCCCGAGCACGATGTTGCGCACGTCGTCGTCCATGCGGCGGATGGTAACGGCCGCCCGGCCTTCCTGACGCGGCCGGTGCCGTGAAGTTACGCTGCGCCTCGCAGGTCTGACAGGCCGTCGACTGGAGGAACCGGATGCGCCGTCCCGCAGCACGTCAGTTAGCGCTCGTCGCCCTCGCCGGGGCGCTCGTCTCGACGGGGGCCGCCGCGCCGCCGCAGGACACCGCCGCACCGCCCAAGGTCCCGGTGGCCGCCGGCTACGGCGGCGCCGTGGCCAGCGTCGACGCCGACGCCTCCGCCGCCGGGATCGCGGTCCTGCGCGCCGGCGGCAACGCGGTGGACGCCGCCGTCGCGACCGCCGCCGCGCTGGGCGTCACCGAACCGTATTCGGCGGGCATCGGCGGGGGAGGCTACTTCGTGTACTACGACGCCGCCTCCCGCCGGGTGCACACCATCGACGGCCGCGAGACCGCGCCCGCGAGCGCCACCGCCACCCTGTTCCAGGAGAACGGGGTCCCGATCCCCTTCGACCAGGGGCAGACCAGCGGCCGCTCCGTCGGCGTCCCGGGCACTCCCGCCACCTGGAAGAGCGCCCTCGACGCCTGGGGCTCCCGGCCGCTGGGGCAGCTCCTGCGGCCCGCCGAGAAGCTGGCGCGGGACGGCTTCACCGTGGACGCCACCTTCCGGGCCCAGACCGAGCTCAACCAGGACCGGTTCAAGGACTTCCCCGACACCCGCAAGCTGTTCCTGCCCGGCGGGCAGCTGCCGGTCGTCGGTTCCACCTTCAAGAACCCCGACCTGGCCGCCACCTACGCCGAACTCGCCCGCAAGGGCACCGGCGCCCTCTACCGCGGCCCGCTCGCGCAGGACATCGTCCGGGCCGTCCGCACGCCTCCCGTCGACCCGGCCGCCACCCGCGTCGTCCGCTCCGGCGACCTGACCACCGCCGACCTGAGCGCGTACGCCACCAAACGGCAGGCGCCCACCCAGGTGGGCTACCGGGGCCTGGACGTCTACAGCATGGCGCCCTCCTCCTCCGGCGGCACCACGGTCGGCGAGGCCCTGAACATCCTGGAGGGCACCGACCTGTCGAAGCTCTCCGAGGCGCAGTACCTGCACCGCTACATCGAGGCCTCCCGGATCTCCTTCGCCGACCGGGGCCGCTGGGTCGGCGACCCGGCCGCCGAGCAGGTCCCGACCCGCGAGCTGCTTTCGCAGCGGTACGCGGACACCCGCGCCTGCCTCATCAGGCCGGACCGCGCCCTGACCAGCCCGCTCGCCCCCGGAGACCCCCGGCACCCGGCCCCCTGCGCCACCACCGGCCAGGTGGCCCCGACCACCTACGAGGGGGAGAACACCACCCACCTGACGGTCGCCGACCGCTGGGGCAACGTGGTCTCCTACACCCTGACCATCGAGTCCACCGGCGGCAGCGCCATCACCGTCCCCGGGCGGGGCTTCCTGCTGAACAACGAGCTGACGGACTTCTCCTTCGCTCCGGCCGCCCCGGGCGTGCCCGACCCGAACCTGCCGGGGCCGGGCAAGCGCCCGCGCTCCTCGATGTCCCCGACGATCGTCCTCAAGGACGGACGGCCGGTCCTGGCCGTGGGTTCGCCGGGCGGCGCCACCATCATCACCACCGTCCTGCAGACCCTGCTGGGCCGCCTGGACCGGGGGCTGCCGCTGGTCGACGCCATCGCCGCCCCGCGCGCCAGCCAGCGCAACCAGACCACCACCGAACTGGAACCCGGGCTCTGGAACAGCCCCGTGCGCACCGAGCTGGAAGCCCTCGGCCAGGGCTTCCGGCAGAACCCCGAGATCGGCGCGGCCACCGGCGTCGAGCGCCTGCCGGACGGCCGCTGGCTGGCCGCGGCCGAGACCACCCGGCGCGGCGGCGGCTCGGCGATGGTCGTCCACCCGTACGGGAAGCCGGAGGGCGGGTCTACCGGGCGGTGAGGATCCTCGGGCCGTCGGCCGTGACGGCGACCGTGTGCTCCGCGTGGGCGGCCCGGCTGCCGTCGACGGTGCGCAGGGTCCAGCCGTCGGCGTCGCAGGCGTAGTCGTCCGTACCGCCCGCGATCAGCATCGGCTCGATCGCGAGGACCATGCCGGGGCGCAGCTTCATGCCGCGTCCCGGCGGGCCCTCGTTGGGGACGCCCGGGTCCTCGTGCATGGTGCGGCCCACGCCGTGGCCGCCGAAGCCGTCCGGGATGCCGTAGCCGGCGGTGCGGCAGACGGTGCCCACGGCGTGCGCGATGTCGCCGATCCGGTTGCCGGGCACGGCCGCGGCGATGCCGGCGGCGAGGGCCGCCTCCGCGGTCTCGATCAGGCGCAGGTCGGCGGGGCGGGGCCGGCCGACGGTGAAGCTGACGGCGGCGTCCCCGACCCAGCCGCCGAGCTCCGCCCCGCAGTCGATGCTGACCAGGTCGCCGTCGCGCAGCCGGTAGTCGTCGGGGATGCCGTGCACGATCGCGTCGTTGACCGAGGCGCACACCACCGCCGGGAAGGGCACGGGCGCGAACTGCGGCCGGTAGCCCAGGAAGGGGGAGGAGGCCCCGGCGCCGCGCAGGACCGTCCGGGCCGCGGAGTCCAGTTCCCGCAGGGACACCCCGACCTCTGCGGCCTTGCGTACGGCGGCCAGGGCGCGGGCGACCACCCGGCCGGCGGCGCGCATCTCGTCGATCTCTCGGTTCGTCTTCAGTTCCACCATGCCAATAACTATACCGGTATAACTTTACCGGGATGATTATTGGGGGCGGAGGGGTAGGCTGGGGGCATGGTCCGTACCCCCCTGACCCCCGAAGAGCGCGAGCGCGGCGAACGCCTGGGCGCGCTGCTGCGCAAGGCGCGCGGCGAGCGCAGCATGGTCGAGGTCGCGGCCGGCGCGGGACTCTCCGCCGAGACCCTCCGCAAGATCGAGACCGGGCGCGCCCCCACCCCCGCGTTCTTCACGGTGGCCGCGCTCGCCGAGGCCCTCGGCCTCTCCCTGGACGAACTCGTCCGCGCCTGCGTCCTCGTACCCGCCTGACGGCGGAGCCCCGCGCGGCGGTACGCCCGTGCCGGGGGAGTGTCCCGAGGCCGATCGGCGCAACCGGCGGTGGCGGCGCCGGGGCGCGGGGCAGGCCTCACGGCATGCCAGCCGTGAACGAAACGAAACGCCTCGGTCTCGCCGCGCTCGGCGCCCTCCTCGCGGGCGGCCTGCTGCTCGCGGCCTGCGCCGACCCCGATGTCCAGGCGCCCCCGAAGGGGCCCGGGGACGCGGTCCTGCCCCACCGGGGCGACGCGCTCCCACGACGGGAGCAGCCGGCCCGCACGGGCTCGCCGTCAAGCTTTGAGACTCCCGTAGCCCGCCCGTAACACGGGTGGGATCCAATGCGGTCATGGAGACGCCGACTGCGCTGGTGATCGGGCAACTCACTGAATACGTGCGGGACTTGACGCGGAGGCTGGACCCCGGGGCGGGCTGGTACGGGGAGTTCCTGCGGCGGGATCCGGGTGGGGTGCGGGCCTGTCTGGAGGGGGTCGCGATACCGCCGTGGGACGTACTGGAGTCGCTGCTCGGGGACCTTCCGGGGGATCCGGAGAGCAGGGCCCGGGAGGCCGCCCACGCGGCGGGGCTGCGGGCCGCGGCGGTCGCCGCGTGGGACTCGATGCCGGGCGGGGAGCGGGAGCTGCGGCTCCAGGTCGACGTGGCGGCCGGGCAGTGGGCCGCCTCGGAGGCGGCGCTGCGCGGCCTGACCGAGCGGCTCG
>NZ_JBEXKC010000075.1:0-37710 GCF_040609475.1 Streptomyces sp. NPDC004667
GCGCCGGGGGGGGGTGCCGGGCCGGGGGGGGCCCCCGGGGGCGGCTCCCCCGCCGGGGGTTCCTCCCCGTCAGGCGCCGAGCAGCGCGAGGAGCGCGCGGACGGCTTCGAGCACGGGCGTCCCGATCGCCCCGACGGTGGCGGCGATGCCGGCCACCGCCATCAGCGCCCGGTGCCGTTCCGCGGGAGGAACGGCGGCGTCGGCCGTGATGGCCGGGAGGGCGGAGTCGATGCACCGCGCGGACTCGGCGGGCACCTGCGCGCGCAGCTCCGCCAGCAGCGCGAGGAGTTCGCGCACGGCCTGCTCCGCGGACGGGGCCGCGGGCGCCGCGTGCTGGTGGACGATGCCCTTGTTGCCCTGCCCGCCGTACATGTTCACGGTGTCGCCGCTCATCCGTGGGTCACCCCCGAGTTTCCCCGGCCGCCGTACATGTTCACGGTGTCGCCGAAGTAGTAGTGGCTGGGATTGCTGATCGTCAGGCGCTCCACCCGCACGCGCAGTTCCGTGTCCGGGTTCTCGATCGCGTACGCGATCTGGTGCACGAGCCCGTTGAGGTGGTCGGGACGGCCGGTGACCAGGGCGGTCGACTGCCCGTTGGACTCGACGGCCAGGACGAAGTGGGAGGCCGCCGTCAGCACGGCCATCATGTCAGCGAAGTAGTACAGCAGGCCGATCCCGGCGGCGATCCAGACGAACTGGATGGTGCCGTCGAAGGTGCTGTCGGCGCTGCTGGCCAGGAAGCCCGCGATCTTCCCGAACACGGAGAAGCCGAGCGCCGCGAGGAGGGTGAGCGCCGTCCGACGCGCGAAGGTGACGACGGATTCCTTGCGCCGGGGCTTGAGGACGAAGGTGTAGACCCGGGCGACGTTCTGCAGCGGGTAGACCGCCCCGCCCACCCACAACAGCCGCTTGGTGACGGTGAGGTCGAGCGAGGAGGGCAGCCCGGCATGGCCGGCCTGCGGCTGCCCCGGCTGCCCCGGCTGCCCCGGCGGGCCCTGCGGCACCGGCGGTGCGCCGGGCCGCGCCCGCGCCGACGGCGGTGGCGGCAACGGCGGTGGCTGCTCGGGTGGCGGTGGCCCGTTCGTTTCCATACATCCCCCTGAGACGGAACCGGGTCGGAGCGGAGCCCCATTAACGACCTGTCATGCCCCTGCCGCAAGGCGAATTCCGGCCCCGTGGCCCGCCCGGGCGGCGCCACGACGCGCCCGGGACGGCCTAGGGTGCGGAGCATGAGCGAACGAGCCGATCAGCAGGCGCCCTTGCAGCCGATGCCCACCGACTGGCAGCGTGCCCTCGCGGTGGTCGCCCACCCCGACGACCTGGAGTACGGCTGCGCCGCGGCCATCGCCGACTGGACGGACGGCGGCCGCGAGGTCGTCTACGTCCTGGCCACGCGCGGGGAGGCGGGCATCGACACCGTCGCCCCGGACGAGTGCGCCCCGCTGCGCGAGGCCGAACAGCGTGCGAGCGCGGCCGTCGTCGGGGTTTCCACGGTGGAGTTCCTCGGCCACCGCGACGGGGTCGTCGAGTACGGCCTCGGTCTGCGCCGGGACATCGCGGCGGCCATCCGGCGGCACCGCCCCGAGCTGGTGATCACCCTCAACCACCGGGACACCTGGGGCGGCCCCGGCGGCGGTGGCTCCTGGAACACCCCCGACCACAGGGCCGTCGGCCGGGCGACCCTGGACGCCGCCGGCGACGCGGGGAACCGCTGGATCTTCCCGGAGCTGATCTCCGAGCGGGGACTGGAACCCTGGGACGGAGTGCGGTGGGTCGCGGTGGCCGGTACCGCGACGCCGACCCACGCGGCCGACGCCACCCCCGGACTGGAGCGCTCCGTCAGGTCCCTGATGGAGCACAAGGCGTACATCGAGGTGCTGACCGACCAGGACCCGGAGGAGTACGTGCGGACCTTCCTGACCGGCAACGCCGAAGGGGTCGCGGACCGCTTCGGCGGCCGTCCGGCGGTGGCGTTCGAGGTCTTCCCCCGCTGACGCACCCTGCCCTAACCTGACGGTCCATCAGGTGAGGCGGGGGGTGCGGGCCACGGTGATCGACACCGTCTCCACGGAGACCGGCGAGGGTGCGGAGCGGCGGGTCCGGCTGGACGTCGAGGACGGCATCGCCCTCCTCACCCTCTGCCGCCCGGACAGGCTCAACGGCTGGAGCTGGGAGTCCACCCGCCAGCTGGGCCTGCTCGCCGACCGGATCCGCTTCGACCCGTCCGTGCGCGCGGTCCTGCTGCGCGCGGAGGGCCGCGCCTTCTGCGCCGGCATCGACGTCACCGCACCCGGAGGGGCGATCACCGGGGAGTCGCCCGCCGAACGGACCCGCAACTACTACGAGGGCATCCGCTGGGTCCACGAGCGCTTCGCGGTGCTCGCCCGCCTCCCGCAGCCGGTCATCGCCGCCGTGCAGGGATACTGCCTCGGCTTCGGCTTCGAGCTGGCCCTCATGGCGGACGTCCGGGTCGCCGCGGACGACGCCGTCTTCGCCCTGCCCGAGGCCGGGCTCGGGGTGGCGGTGGACGCCGGGGGCGACCTGCGGATCGCCCGGGAGGCGGGTGCGGGCTGGGCGAAGTTCCTCGCCCTGACGGGCCGCCGGATCGACGCGGCGACGGCCGAACGCCTCCACCTGGTCCAGCTGGTGGTCCCGCCCGACGCGCTGGAGGACACCTCCCGCGCGCTGGCCGCCGAGATCGCGGCCAACGCCCCGCTCGCCGTCCAGGGCATCAAGCGGGGGATCGACGCCTACGCCGACGCCGCCCTGCCCGCCGCCCTCGACCGGGTCGCCATGACCGCCGCCCTCACCCTCACCTCCGAGGACTGCCGGGAGGGGTACGGGGCCGGGGCCGCCCGCAGGCCCCCGCACTTCAGGGGAGCGTGAGCACCGGCCGGACCGAGAAGCTCTCCCAGGCGTACTCCCCGTCCGGGCCGTAGGCGAACTCCGCCATGTCCGCGTTGCGGTGGGCCGTGGCCAGCGGGAGCCAGCCGAGCAGGTTCCCGTAGCCCCCGCAGACGGCCGTGCCGCCGTCCCCGCCGTGGACGGCCCCGCGGTCGGTGCTCAGCTCCGCCGCGTAACTGTCGTGGGCGATGCGCAGCCCGAAGGCGTTCGGCTCGTGCCGGATCCCGCCGGCTCCGTACGGGGCCTCGTCGAGCGGGCACTCGTCGCCCCAGCGGAAGAGGGTGCGGGCGCCCGCCCCGCAGGCGTGCTCCCACTCGTCGGCGCCGGGCAGCCGCAGCCCGCGGGCCGCCAGCGAGGCCTCGATCCCGTCCGCGGGCTCCGGCGCCGGCTCGGCCTCCACCGCCATCCACACCGTGGGCAGCTCCACGGTCCGCGGCGGACTCAGCTCCGCGACGAGGTGGGTCAACAGGTCGGGCGCGCCGAAGCCGTAGCCCTCGGCGAGGCTCTCCGCGAAGTCGGCCTCCTGGGCGGGCGTCGGTGACCAGGCGCCGGGATCGAAGCCGAGGCGTACCCGCCCGCCCGGCACGAGCGCGAAGTCCCGGCCCCCGCGTTCGATCCGTACGCGGTGCAGGGGAGCGCCGAGGTGCTCGACGGTCTCGACCAGCAGGACGCGGCCGTCCACCCGCGCGGCGGCCTCCCCGGCGAAACGCCGGGCTTCGGCGAGGTCGAGCGAACGCCATCGTTCGAAGGTCAGGTCGGCGAGCATCATGACCGCATCCTGACACCGCCCACTGACAGCGGCCGACGGGCCCCGGTCAGGGGCTGAAGGGCGCGCGTCCCAGTTGCTCGCGCACCGGGACCACCCCGGGCTGGACCAGGGCCCGCCGCTGCCAGTTGGCCCCGTCGACGACCAGGGTGTGGCCGGTGACGAAGCGGGCGTAGGGGGAGGCCAGGAAGGTGGCGGCCCAGCCCAGTTCGCGGGGCGCGCCCACGCGCAGCGCGGGCTGCCGGTCGTTCCTGTCGCCGGGCGCGGCGCGCTCCAGGCCGCCCCGGATGTCCGCGCTCATGTCGGGGTGCGGGACCAGCCCGGGCACGAGGCCGTTGACCTGGATCCCGTACGGCCCCCATTCCACGGCCAGCGTCTCCACCAGGTTCTTCACCCCGGCCTTCGCGGCGGCGCTGTGCGCGAACCCCGGGCCGCCCGTCCAGGCGTAGGAGGCGCCGATGTTCACGATGGAGCCCGGGGTGCCGGCCGCGAGGTGGCGGCGGGCGAACTCCCGGGTCGTGAACCAGGTTCCGGTCAGGGTGGTGTCCACCACGGCCCGCCAGGCGTTGGGGGAGAGGTCCTCGGCCGGGCAGGGGAAGTTGGCGGCCGCGTTGTTGACCAGGACGTCCGGCGGTCCGAGCGCCGCCTCGGCCGCGTCGAAGACCTCCGCGACCCGTTCGGGGTCGCGGACGTCGCAGACGGCGGCCGCCACCCGGCCCGCGCCGGGGACGGCCGCCAGTTCCGCGCGCGCCGCTTCGAGCCGCTCCGCGCGGCGGCCGGCGATCACCAGGCCGGCGCCGAGCCGCGCGAACTCGGCGGCGATGGCCTTGCCCAGACCGGTGCCGCCGCCGGTCACGAGGACCACCTGTCCCGCGAAGGTTCCGGGGGGCAGGGCGGCGGCACCGAGGGGCGGTGGCGCGGGCAGGCCGCGCCGAGCGTTGTCCGTCATGGGGCATCGATAGCGCGCGGGCGCTCAGATCGCCATGCCCGTGACGGGCCTACGGCTTCGGCAGGTACGCCTGCTTGGTGGCGCAGGTCCAGATCACCGGCTTCAGCTTGCCCTTCGCGTTCACGGCGGCCCCGCCGACCCGGCCGTCGTCGGAGACCGACTCGGCCATGCTGGCCTTGTCCGCGGCGAGTCGGGGCAGGGCCAGCAGCGGGCCCGAGCCCGGCCAGAGCTGCGCCTGGTCGGCCTGGGTCGGCTCGTCGGGGTGGAACTTGGCGGTGCCGACGCTGACGTTCGTCGTGGGGCTGATCGCCTCGAAGGTGCCGTACGGGAACGGGTTCAGCACGCCGGGGGAGGTGCCGGGCGCGGTGTACGGGGGCGTCCAGGTCCACGGCTTGTACGCGTAGCCGGGCCCGTACCAGTCGTAGCCGACGACGCGGCCGCTCTCGTCGAGGTCCTGGACGAAGCTCTCCTGGTACTTGCCGCCACCGCTGGGGGCGAGGGCGACGGCCGGGCCGCCGCCGGCGGGCCAGAGCACCGGGGTGACGTCCCAGTGCTGGTTGTCGCCGTCGTCGGTGTAGTCCACCTTGGCCGTGCCGAGGATGTCGCCCCTGTTGTTGATGCCCGTGACCAGGTCGACGCGGGTGTGCGGGTCGGAGTCCGCCGGCGGCGCGAGCTCGCGGACCTTCTGGCCGTCCTTCCAGACGAGGCCCACGCCCGCCCGGTTGCGCGAGACGACGTACCCGGCGTCGTTGACGTCGGCCTCGCCGTACGGGTCGTCGCTCCCGGGCAGCGCGGTGATCGCCGCGTCGCCCGCCCGGTAGGTGAACACGTACCCGCCGCCGGAGAAGATCCGGCCGACCATCAGGCCGTCCTTGTTCACGGCGAGCAGCTCGCCGCTCAGGCCCGCCGCGGGCAGCGGGACCTTGTGGAGGGTGGTCCCGGTCCAGTAGACGGGCAGGCCGCCGGAGACGCCGACGGACAGGTTGCCCTTGCCGAGGTCGTTGACCCCCTCGGCCTGCCGGTTGCCCGGGCTGTGGAGGGACGACCCGATCGAGCCCAGTACCTGGATCCTGGGCGTGCAGGCGGTGGCGGCCGAGGCGGGGCCGGCGGCGGAGACGATCGAGGCGAGGACGATCGCGGCGGCGGCCGCGGAGGCGCCCCGTCTCATGGGTGTGCTGTTCATCGGATTCCCCCTGTGGTGTGCGGTGGCGGCGCGGCCGTGCGCGCGGAGCGGTGCCCGCTCCGGGCGCACGTGATCCCCCATTGCGTCCATTGCGTCATATGCCGTGTGAAACCGGCGTGTTGATGTTATCTCCAGACACATGAGTTAACCCGTCGTTCGTGTGTCTGATTTTCGGAAGCGGCCGCACCGGTCACCGGTGGCACCTGACGGGGGCACGGGCCGGCCAAGGGTTCCCAAGGATGCAAGCGACCGCTTAGTATGCCGCCGAGCGTGGTTCCTCGACGGCGGCTGGAGGCCCCGGATGCAGGCATGGCGAGTACACACGACCGGCGAACCCCGCGAGGCCATGCGTCTCGAAGAGGTGCCCGAACCCGTGCCCGGCGAGGGCGAGGTGCGGCTCAGGGTGCTCGCGGCGAACGTCAACTTCCCCGACGCGCTCCTCATCCGCGGCCAGTACCAGATCAAGCCGCCCCTGCCCTTCACCCCGGGCGTCGAGATCTGCGGGGAGACCGATGACGGCCGCCGCGTCATCGCCAATCCGAGCCTGCCCCACGGCGGGTTCGCCGAGTACGTGACCGCCCCCGCGCGCGCCCTCCTGCCCGCCCCCGACACCCTCGACGACGCCGAGGCCGCCGCCCTGCACATCGGCTACCAGACCGGCTGGTTCGGCCTGCACCGCCGCGCCCGTCTGCGGCGCGGGGAGACCCTGCTCGTGCACGCCGCGGCGGGCGGCGTCGGCAGTGCCGCCGTCCAGCTCGGCAAGGCCGCCGGAGCCACCGTCATCGGGGTCGTCG
This sequence comes from Streptomyces sp. NPDC004667, assembly GCF_040609475.1. Taxonomy (NCBI): domain Bacteria; kingdom Bacillati; phylum Actinomycetota; class Actinomycetes; order Kitasatosporales; family Streptomycetaceae; genus Streptomyces; species Streptomyces sp. NPDC004667. The sequence continues at coordinate 6,597 of NZ_JBEXKC010000075.1, forward strand.
GGGGGAAGGCCAAGGCGCGCACCGCCGAGGAACTCGGCTGCGACCTGGTCATCGACCGCACCACCGAGGACCTGGTCGCCCGCGTCAAGGAGTTCACCGCCGGACGCGGGGCCGACGTCGTCTACGACCCGGTCGGCGGCGACGCCTATACCGCCTCCACCAAGTGCGTGGCCTTCGAGGGCCGGATCGTGGTCGTCGGCTTCGCCGGCGGCACCGTCCCCGCGCCCGCCCTCAACCACGCCCTGGTGAAGAACTACGCCATCCTCGGCCTGCACTGGGGCCTGTACGCCGCCAAGGACCCCGCCGCCGTCCTCGCCTGCCATGCCGAACTCACCCGCCTGGCCGCCGAGGGCCTCGTCAAACCGCTGGTCAGCGAACGCCTCCCGCTCGCGGCGGCGGCCGACGCCGTCCAGCGCCTCGCCGACGGCACCACCACCGGCCGGCTGGTCGTCCTACCTTCACCGGCCTCCCCGCCCTCCCCGGCCGACGCGCCCGCCCCGGACGGAGCCCACCGATGACGCCCACCGCCGAGGAACTCGCCGCCCGCACCCGGGCCCTGCTCGCCGCGCACCCGCCCGCCACCACCGCCCGCCCCGACTTCCTGGGCGCCCGCTTCGACGCCGGACTCGCCTGGGTGCACTACCCCGAAGGCCTCGGCGGCCTCGGCGCGCCCCGCTCCCTGCAGGCCGTCGTCGACGCCGAACTGGAGGCCGCCGGGGCCCCCGACAACGACCCGCGCCGCATCGGCATCGGCCTCGGCATGGCGGCCCCCACGATCCTCGCCTACGGGACCGAGGAGCAGAAGCGGCGCTTCCTGCGCCCCCTGTGGCTGGGGGAGGAGGTCTGGTGCCAGCTCTTCAGCGAACCGGGCGCGGGCTCCGACCTCGCCGCCCTCGGTACCCGCGCCGTCCTCGACGACGGCACCGGCGAGTGGGTCGTCGACGGCCAGAAGGTGTGGACCTCCAGCGCCCACACCGCCCGCTGGGCCATCCTCATCGCCCGCACCGACCCCACCCTGCCCAAACACCAGGGCATCACCTACTTCCTCTGCGACATGCACGCCCCCGGGGTGGAGGTCCGTCCCCTGCGTCAGATCACCGGCGAGGCCGAGTTCAACGAGGTCTTCCTCACCGGAGTCCGGATCCCCGACGCGCACCGCCTGGGAGCCGTCGGCCAGGGCTGGGCCGTCGCCCGCACCACCCTGATGAACGAACGCGTCTCCATCGGCGGCATGCGCATCCCCCGCGAGGGCGGCATGATCGGCCCCGTCGCCGCGGTCTGGCGCGAACGCCCCGCGCTGCGCACCCACGCCCTGCACCAGCGGCTGCTCGGCCTGTGGGTCGAGGCCGAAGTGGCCCGTCTCACCGGGGAGCGGCTGCGCCAGCAACTCGTCGCCGGCCAGCCCGGCCCCGAGGGCAGCGGCATGAAGCTCACCTTCGCCCGCCTCAACCAGGAGATCAGCGGCCTGGAGGTGGAACTCCTCGGCGAGGAGGGACTCCTCTACGAGGACTGGACCCTGCGCCGCCCCGAGACCGTCGACTTCACCGGCCGCGACGCCGGCTACCGCTACCTGCGCGCCAAGGGCAACAGCATCGAGGGCGGCACCAGCGAAATCCTCCTCAACATCGTCGCCGAACGCGTCCTCGGTCTGCCCGCCGAACCGCGCGACGACAAGGACATCGCCTGGAAGGACCTCGCCCGATGACCGCCCCCCGCGCCTCCCTCGACCTGCTCTACTCCGACACCGAGGAGGAACTCCGCTCCGCCGTACGGGCGTTGCTCGCCGACCACTGCGCTCCCGCGACCGTGCTGGCCCGTGCGGAGAGCGGTCGTCCGCACGACCCCGCTCTGTGGCGCACGCTCGCCTCCGGCATCGGCGCCGCCGGGCTGCTCGTCCCCGAGAAGCTCGGGGGAGCGGGCGCGAGCCACCGCGAGGCCGCCGTGGTCCTGGAGGAGCTGGGCCGGGCCGTCGCCCCCGTCCCGTACCTGACCGGCTGCGTCCTGGCCACCGAGATCCTGCTCGGGTGCGACACCCCCGAGGCCGCCGACCTGCTGCGCGAACTCGCGGCCGGACGGCAGGTCTGCGTCCCCGCCCTCCCCCTCACCCAGGCCCCCGGCGCCCCCCTGCCCCGGCCGCTGCGCGACACCGGCGGGGGCGCGCTGACCGGCACCGTCACCTCGGTCGCCGACGCGACGGCGGCCGACGTCCTGCTGGTCCTGGCCGACACCGGGCTGTACGCCGTGCCCGCGGCCGCGACCCGGCTGACCCCGGCCGTCCCGCTGGACCTCACCCGGCCGCTCGCCACCGTCACCCTCGACGGGACCACCGGCACCCGCCTCGCGGACCCCGCGACCGCGCGGGCCGCCGTCGCCGGAGCGCTGCTGTCCGGCGCCGGACTGCTGGCCTCCGAACAGCTCGGCCTGGCCGAGTGGTGCCTCACCGAGACCGTCGCGCACGTGCGGGGCCGCCACCAGTTCAACCGCCCCGTCGGCTCCTTCCAGGCCCTCAAGCACCGCCTCGCCCGGCTCTGGCTCGACGTGGCCTCCGCCCGCGCGGCGGCCCGCGCCGCCGCCGACGCCCTCGCGACGTCGTCGCCCGACGCGCCGCTCACCGTCGCGGTCGCCCAGGCGTACTGTTCGGGGGTCGCGGTCCGGGCCGCCGAGGAGTGCGTCCAGCTGCACGGCGGCATCGGCATGACCTGGGAACACCCCGCCCACCTCTACCTCAAGCGGGCCAAGGCCGACTCCCTCGCCCTGGGTACCACGGGCCACCACCTGGGCCTCGTGGCGGATTTCGCGGAACTCCCCGCGCCGGCCTGAAGCCGCGGCAGGCCGGTGGACCCGGCCGACCGGCATCCGGCCGGCCGGGGCGTCAGGACCGCGCCGGACGGCGCCTGCGGTAGAGCGTGACGCGGTCCGCGTGGCCCAGCCAGCGGACCGTCGGCCGGCAGACGGCCTCGACGGTCCAGTGGCGGCGCAGCTCCGCGAAGAAGGCGGCGTCGGCGCACATCCCGCCGGGGCCCTCGCCGACGTACAGGAACAGCTCCCCGCGGTAGGCGCGCAGGGCCCGTACGGCCATCTGGTCCGCGGGAGGGGGCCACACCAGCAGCAGCGTGCGCCCGGGGTGGCGGCGCACGGCGTCGGCCGCCGCGAGCGTTTCGACCTCGGCGTACCGGAAGCCGTGGGTGAAGCCGTTCCCCTCGACGGGATGCAGGTCGGTGGCCACGACACCGACCCCGGCGAGGGACAACTGCCGTGCCCAGTAGCCGGATCCGGCGCCCACCTCCACCAGGGGTGCGCCGCCGGTGACGGTCCCGATCCACTCCACGGCCGAGGTGGTGCACACCGCCCAGCTGTAGAGACCCGCGAGGTCCTGCCGGCGCAGCATCAGCGGGGACGCAGGGCGGTCGCCCGGCAGGTGGTCGAAGACCTCGACCACCGGGCCGGCGGGTCCGGGCGCGCTGAGCGCCGGGTACCACAGCAGCGGCACCATCTGCGGGTTCCGGTCGGCGAGCAGCACGTCCCGCTCGGGGAGCAGCTCGGCGAGGGACCGGAACGGGTGCCCCCAGCCCGGGAGCATCACCGTCGGCGTGGCCTCCCACATCGCCTGCAACCGGGTGGAGAGCTCGACCAGCCTCTCCACCACGGTCGGGCCGGCCGCCGGGGCGGCCAGTGGATCGTTCATGCGGGCGGCCGCTACGACAGGTACCCGTGCTGCACCGTGGCCAGGGTGTCCTCGGCCGGGGTGGCGGGAGTGGACGACATCGCCATGTGCGCGACGACGCTGATGCCGTCCCGGTCGGAGGGGGCGGCCGGGCTCGCGGAACCGGCGGTGGCCGCTCCGGTGAGCGCGGCGACGGCGGCCGCGACGACGGCGGCGTTACGGGTGGTCGGATTCATGTGTGGTCCCCCAGAAGTCTCACGTGGATCAATAAATGATCTTCATCAATCAGCTTACACAGCACGTGACTTGGCGATACGGGTACCCCGGCACCCCGGTCCGTCCGCCGGCTCGCCCGCAGGTTCGCCGTCGGCGGCCGTCCCGTCGGGGGCCCGCACCCGGCCCCGCCCGCACCGCGCCGCGGGCCGATTCCTATCCTCGCCCCATGACGGCCACCCTCACCCGCCTCACCGCGCCCGCACTGCGCGCCCACCGCGACGAACTCGCCGCCCTCCTGCGCGACGTCGTCGCGGACGGGGCCTCCCTCGGCTTCCTCACCGGCCTCGGCCACGAGGAGGCCGCCGCCTGGTGGGACTCCCTGCTGCCCACCGTCGAGGAGGGCACCCTCGCCCTCTGGATCTCCCGGGGCCCCGACGGCCGGCTCGACGGCACCGTCGGCTGGTACCGGGAGACCAAGCCGAACGGCCGCCACCGCGCCGAACTGCGCAAGCTGATGGTCCACCCGTCCGCCCGGGGCCGCGGCACCGCGCGTGCCCTGCTCGCCGAGGCCGAGCACCAGGCCGCCGTCGCCGGGATCGTCCTGCTGTTCCTCGACACGGAGACCGGCACCCCGGCCGAACGGGTCTACCGCGCGGCCGGCTGGACCGAGGCCGGCACCATCCCCGACTACGCCACCGACCCGGCCGGGCGGCTGCGCCCCACGACCCTCTACTACAAGCACCCCGAGCGGGCGGCCGAGCGGAGGTGACCTCGCCCGCCACGCCGCGTTAGACCCCGTAGCGCGGAACGCCGAGCGAGGGAGACCGTATGTACGCAGCAGCAGCAGCCCGACCGAGCCGCCGCACGGTCCTGCGTACGGCCTTCACCGCGGCCGTGCTCGCCGGCACGGCCGCGGTCCTGGCCCCCGTCCTCGGGGCCCGGCGCCCGCGCCAGACGCTCACCCCGGCGCCGCTCACCGAGGAGACGTACCGCGGCCGCCACATCAGCGTCGACCTCGCGGGGGCCGCGGTGCGCATCGACGGCCGCCCCCTGCACGTCATGCGGCGTGCCGACGGGAGTTACCTCAGCGGGGTCAACCACTTCGAGTCCTTCGCGACCCCGCTGGAGCTGGCCCGCGCCGCCGTCGACGAACTCGGCACCAACCAGCTGGCCCTCGCGGCCCCGCACCACGGCTGACGGACATCCCGGGAGGAGCCCCGCCTTGTACACGCGGCAGAACCAGAAGGACCTGACCGGCGCCCAGAAGAAGCGGTTCACGGCGGCCGTACTGGAGCTCAAGCGCAACGGCACGTACGACGCGTTCGTGCGGACCCACGACCGGTACTTCGTGCCCGACCGGGACCGCAAACTGCGCGTCGGGCACATGTCCCCGTCCTTCTTCCCCTGGCACCGGCGCTACCTGCTGGAGTTCGAGAAGGAGCTGCGGGCCCTCGACCCGGGGGTGTCCGTCCCGTACTGGGACTGGACCACCGACACCAGCCCCGTCTCCTCCCTGTGGGCCGAAGACTTTCTCGGCGGCACCGGCCGCGAGGGCGACCGGCAGGTGATGACCGGCCCCTTCGCCTACGAACGCGGCAACTGGACGATCACCGTGGGGATCACCGAGGCCCGGTTCCTCACCCGCAACCTCGGCCGTCCCGGCAACCCGATCTCCCTGCCCACCCCGGCCGAACTCCAGTGGGCGCTCGACGACCCCCTCTACGACAGCTCGCCCTGGGACTCCACCGCCGCCGGCGGCGGCTTCCGCAACAAACTGGAGGGCTGGGCGGCGCCCAAGAGCGAGCGCTGGCGCAACCACAACAAGGTCCACCAGTGGATCGGCGGCCACATGACGGGCGGCACGGCCCCCAACGACCCCGCCTTCTGGCTGCACCACGCCTTCGTGGACCTGCTGTGGGACCGCTGGCAGCAGCGGCACCCCGACTCCGGCTACCTGCCGGCCGCCCCCCTCGCCCCGGGCGACCTCCAGCGGGGCCGGGTGATCGCCCTCGACGAGCCGATGCCGCCGTGGGACGTCAGCCCGCGCGAGATGTACGGACACCAGGGCCTCTACCGCTACGCGTGAGCTCCCCACCCCAGGGCCCGCTCTCCCTCGCGGGCCCGGGGGCCGGGACACGGCGACGGGGGCACGGGGAAGGGCCCCCGCCGTCCGGCAGGGGCCCTTCTCGCCAGGTCGGGCCGGTGGTCAGCCGCCGTAGCCGCCCTGGGTGTGGTGGTCGCCGTGCTCGCCGCCCGACGCGTTGATGCAGGTGTTGCCGAAGGCCGGGTTCAGCAGGCCGATCACGTTCACGGTGTTGCCGCAGACGTTGACCGGGACGTGGACCGGAACCTGGACGAGGTTGCCCGACAGGACACCGGGGGAGCCGACCGCCGCACCGTGCGCTCCGGCATCGGCAGCCGCCAGACCCGCACCGGCGGCCAGGGCGCTACCGGCAGCAGCGGTGATGACGAATGCCTTCGCGATACGCGACATCAAGATCTCCTCGTGAGATGTGGGGCGCCGCAGGGGTTGCGGCGTTTGACATGGCATACAACGCGGCGAGGGCCGAGGGGTCACGGTCCGTGGGCCTACCCGGTGACCGAGAACCGCACGGACGCGAAGTACTGCCGCACCTGGGTGACCGTTCCCGGCCGCAGGATCGCCACGGCCGGCCCCGCGCAGCGCGGTTCGCGGTAGAGGGTCGCGGTGGCCGGGGTCCGGTTGGTGACGGCCCGGGTGCCGCCGCCCTCCGCCTCGACGCAGCCCTTCGGGGAGGCCACGCCGTGGACCCGGTCGTCCTGGCCGACGTACTGGAAGTCGGGCCCGGCGGCCAGGGCGGGGCCGACGGCCCCCGAGAGGCCGGCCGCGGCCAGCAGCAGGGCGGACAGGACGCGTGGTGCGCGGGGGTTCCGAACGGTTCGCATACCGGTCCAACCAGGACGGCCCCGGCCCGGGTCACGCCTTGTCACCCCCGGCACGCCTGTGCGACCGTGCCCGGAGCGCGGGTGGGGACCGACCGGCGAGGACCGAGGAGAGCACGGATGAGCACGGCGAGCGGCGGCGGACGGCCCCGGGCGGGTACCGCACACGGCACGGTGGAGGGCCGGTGGGGCCCCGGCGGGACCGCCGTCTTCCGGGGCGTCCCCTACGCGGCCCCGCCCGTCGGCCCGAGCGCCTTCGCGGCCCCCGCACCCCCGCGGGCCTGGGACGGCGTGCGCGACGCGGGGGAGTTCGGCCCCACCGCCCCCAAGGTGCCCTACCCCGGGACCTTCGCCGCCCTGCTGCCCGACCCGGAGATCCCCGGCGAGGACTGCCTCACCGTCAACGTGTGGACCCCCGACCCGGCGCCCGCGGCCCGGCTGCCCGTCATGGTGTGGCTGCACGGCGGCGCCCACACCCGGGGCTCCTCCGCCGTCCCCGTCTACGACGGCTCCGCCTTCGCCCGCGACGGGGTGGTGCTCGTCTCGGTCAACTTCCGCCTCGGCGTGCTCGGTTACGGGCTCTTTCCCGACGCCCCCGCCAACCGCGGCCTCCTCGATCAGATCGCCGCCCTCGAATGGGTCCGGGACAACATCGCGGCCTTCGGCGGCGACCCCGGCCGCGTCACCGTCTTCGGGGAATCCGCCGGCGCGATCAGCGTGGGCGCCCTGCTCGCGGCCCCCCGCGCCGAGGGCCTGTTCGCGCGGGCCGTCCTGCAGAGCGGAGCCCCCGAGGCGCTGCCGCGCGAGAAGGTGCGCGCCATGGTCCGCCGGATGGCCTCGCTGCTCAAGGTGCCCGCCACGGCGGCCGCCTTCGCGGCGGCCGGGCTGCCGGCCCTGCTCACCGCCCAGGAGGCCGTCCTGCGGCGCTCCTCCCCGGTGCTCGGCGGCCCCGCCTTCGGTCTGGTCACCGACCCCGCCACGCTGCCCGGCGACCCGCTGGAGGCGGCCGTCGCCTCCGAGGTGCCGTTGCTGCTGGGCTGGACCTCCCAGGAACACCGGCTCTGGCTCGCGCCGACCGGCGCGATGCGGCTGCTGGACCGGCTGGGCCCGCTGGCGGTGGCGCTGGGCCGGCTCCGCAGCGGCAAGGACCGGGCCGCCGTACGGGCGCTGCGCGCCGCCCTGCCCGGGGCCGGTCCGGCCGACCTGACCGGGCACCTGCTGACCGACCGGCTGCTGCGCGACCCGCTGCGGCGGATCGCGGGGGCCCGGCGGGCGGCGCCGAGTCACCTGTACGAGTTCGCCTGGCCCAGCGGCGTACCGGGCCTCGGGGCCTGCCACGCCCTGGAGCTGGGCTTCGTCTTCGACACCCTCGGCGTACCGGAGTCGTCCTGGCTGGCCGGGCCGGACGCCCCGCAGGCGCTCGCCGACGAGATGCACGCGGCGTGGGTGCGCTTCGCGGTGACCGGGGACCCAGGCTGGGAGCCCTGGAACGGCAACGGCCCGCCGAAGGTGTTCGGCGGGCCGGAGCCGGAGGCAGTGCGTGCGGAGGCTGTTACTCCACTGGTCCTTCCATGACCTTGCTGATGAACTCGATCGGTCCCTGCCCCATGTTGGGCACGTAGGTCTTGGCGTTGTGCTGGCCGCCCGGGATCACTCTCAGGCTGGTGTGGATCGGCCCCTTGGTATAGGTGGAGACGAACTTCTGCACGTCCGGGAGCGTTTTCTTGTTGCTCTCGTTGTCGCCGACCTGGAAGGCCAGGTAGACGTCCGGGCCCTTCTTGTCGATGAGCTGCTTGGCGAGCAGCTCCGGGTTGTTCTCGGCCTTCTCCTTCTCGTGGCCCGCCCACAGGGGGGAGTCCGGGACGATGTCCGGTCCGGAGCAGATCGCGGCCTTGAACTTCTCCGGGTACTTGAGCACGGCCTTGAGGCTGGAGAAGCCGCCGGTGGAGGAGCCCATGAAGGCCCAGCCGTCACGCGACTTGATCGTGCGGAAGTTCTCCCGCATCAGGTCCGGGACGTCGTCGGTCAGCCAGGTGCCCATCTTGGGCTGGCCGGGGATGTCGGAGCCGTCCCAGTAGATGGCCTTGGGTTCGTCCGGCTGCGGGTTGAGCACCGGCATCGCCAGGATGAAGGGCTTGCTCTTCCCCTCGGAGTACCACTGGCTGATGCTGGACTGGAGCTTGAGGTCGGTACCCATCCAGTAGTTCATCGGGTAGCCGGCGCCGCCGGGCAGGGCGATCATGACCGGGAAGCCGCTCTTGGCGAACTTGGGGTCGTTGTACTCCTTCGGAGCCCAGACCCACACCTTCCCCTTGAAGCCTGACTTCTTGCCGTCCAGCTCGGTGACCGCCACGTGGGTGCCGTCCGACAGGGTCGACGCGTTCTTGAACTGGGCCGTCGGGTTCGTGGGCATCGACATCTTCGAGTTGGGCGCCGCCTTGGCCGCCCCGCCCTTGTCGCCCGCGGGCTTGCCGAAGGAGACGGCCTCGCCCTTGTCGGTGAACGGCGGTATCTCGAAGTAGCTCATGGCGCCCGCGGCGATGCCCGCGAGGGCCAGGACCGAGACTCCGGCGATGATCCACTTCTTCGCCTTGGACTTCCGGCGCGGAGGCTCCTCCCCGTAGGGGGGCTCGTACCGGTCGTACTGGTCGTACTGCTGCTGCTGCTGGTGCTGCTGCTGGTACGGCGGCTGCTCGTAGCGGGGCTGCTGCATCGTGGGGGCCTCGAACCCCTGGTCCTGCTGCCCGTAACCGCTCTGGCCGTACGGGGCCCCGCCCTGCTGCGGCTGCCCGTACCCGGGCCGGCCGTAGGGCTGCTGGCCCTGCGGGGGGCGGCCCTGCGGGGGCTGACCGTAGGGAGGCTGGGAGCGGCCCTGGGGCGCGTACTGCGGCTGGCCCTGCTGTCGGCCCTGTTGCTGACCGTACGGGGGCTGCTGCGGGTACTGCCCGTCCGGCCGGTACGGCGGCTGGTACTGCCCGTCGGAATCGTGCGACATCTGCGGTGGTCTCCGGCTGTTGCTGCCCCGTTTGGGGTCGGACTGCTTCCGTTCGAATGATGAACGATAGTCCGTCCGGGTTCCTCATTTTTACTTCTCTTGAGATTTCCGGGGGGAGGCCGTTACCCGTCGCCTGGTGGGCCCGTGGTGTTCCCGTGCTGTTGGCCCACCGTCCCTGGCTCATGCACATGCCCCTGGGTATGGTGCGTCCGCGCCGCCGCCCCCAGACCCCCTCACGCCCGGAGGTACGTCCCGTGTTTGGCATGACCACTTCATGGTCTCGTCGTAAGGCCGCCCTGGCCACCGCCTTCGCCGTCACCGCCGCCGGCACCGCGCTCTGGGCGGGCATCGGAGCCGCACAGCCCGCCCACGCCGCGGCCCTGCCCGCCCCCGACCACGTCGTCGTGGTGGTGTTCGAGAACCACGCCTACAGCCAGGTCATCGGCAGCTCCAGTGCCCCGTACATCAACTCCTTGAAGACGGGCGGAGCGAACCTCACCAACTCCTTCGGCATCACCCACCCGAGCCAGCCCAACTACCTCCAGCTCTTCTCGGGCTCCAACCAGGGCGTCACTGGCGACAGCTGCTACACGCCGGGCTTCAGCTCCGCGCCCAACCTGGCCTCCGAGCTGATAGCCGCCGGCAAGAGCTGGGCCAGCTACAACGAGACCCTCCCCAGCCAGGGCTCCACCACCTGCTCCAGCGGCAACTACGCCCGCAAGCACAACCCCTGGTTCGCCTTCTCCAACGTGCCCACCAGCACGGCGAAGACCATGACGCAGTTCCCCACGGACTACACCACCCTGCCCAAGGTGTCCTTCGTCGTCCCGAACCTCTGCAGCGACATGCACGACTGCTCCGTCGGCACCGGCGACACCTGGCTCAAGAACAACCTCAAGGCCTACGCCGACTGGGCCAAGACCCACAACAGCCTCCTGGTCGTCACCTTCGACGAGGACAACCGGCTGGCCGGGAACAAGATCCCGACCGTGCTCTACGGCCAGCCCGTCACCCCCGGCTCCACGTCGAGCACCACGTACAACCACTACGACATGCTGCGGACGCTGGAGGACCTGGCCGGGCTGACCACCCACGCCGGGAACGCCGCCACCGCCACCGACATCACGGGGATCTGGACTTCCTGACCATGTACGTCGCGGACTCGCGCGCGAACAACGCGCCCGCCGTGCTCCCCGAGTCGCAGGCCGCCGCCCCGGGCACCCGCCCGGGGCGGCGCGCCGCCCTCGCCCCCACGGTGCTCGCCCTCGGCACGGTCAGCCTGATCACCGACGTCTCCTCCGAGATGGTCACGGCCGTGCTCCCGCTCTACCTCGTCGCCGGACTCGGGCTCTCCCCGCTCGGCTTCGGCCTGCTCGACGGCGTCTACAACGGCGTCAGCGCCCTGGTCCGGCTCACCGGAGGCCACCTCGGCGACCGCTTCGGCCGCCACAAGGCACTCGCCGGGATCGGCTACGGCCTCTCCGCCCTGTGCAAGCCCCTCCTGCTGCTCGCGCACACCCTGCCCGCGATCGGCGCCGTGCTCGCCCTCGACCGCACCGGCAAGGGCCTGCGCACCGCCCCGCGCGACGCCCTGATCTCGCTGGCCGCCGGCCCCGAGGACCGCGGCCGGGCCTTCGGCGTGCACCGGGCCATGGACACCGCAGGGGCGCTCATCGGCCCGATCCTCGCCTTCCTCATCCTGCGGGGCGCCGCCGGCGGCTACGACGCCGTCTTCACCGTCAGTGCCTGCGTCGCCGCCCTGGGCGTCCTGGTCCTGGTGCTGTTCGTGCCGGGCCGCCGCGCCGTGCCCGCCCCCGGCGACGGGCCCGTCTCCCTGCGGGCCTCCCTCGGCCTGCTGCGCCGCCGCGACCTGCGCCGGATCAGCCTCGGCGCCCTGCTGCTGGGCCTGTGCACCGTCAGCGACGCCTTCGTCTTCCTGCTCCTCCAGCGCGCCACCGGAATCGCCGACCGCTGGTTCGCCCTGCTCCCGCTCGGCACCGCGGCCGCCTTCTTCCTGCTGGCCCTGCCGCTCGGCAGGCTCGCCGACCGCGTCGGCCGCCGCCGCGTCTTCCTCGGCGGTCACCTCGCGCTGCTGCTCGTCTACGGCCTGCTCCTGGCCGGCGGCGGCCACCCGGCCCTGCCGTACGCGGTGCTCCTGCTGCACGGCGGCTTCTACGCGGCCACCGACGGCGTCCTCATGGCCGAGGCCGCCGGGGCCGTCCCCGAGGAGCACCGCGGCGGCGGGCTGGCCCTCGTCCAGACCGGCCAGGCCCTCGCCCGGTTCGCCGCCTCCCTCGGCTTCGGCGCCGCCTGGACCCTGTGGGGAGCCCGCCCCGCCCTGGCCGTGGCCGCGGTGCTGCTCGCCGTGGCCCTCGCCTGCTGCACCCGGCTCCGCCCCGCCGACGCCTGACCCCCCGCCGCTTTCCCCGAAAGGCCCCGATGACCGCCACGCCCCCCACGACCACGCCCACGACCACGACCACCGAGGCCCCGTCCCCGGCGAGCCCGTCCCCGATGACCCCGCGGCGCCGGACGCTGATCCTGGTGAGCGCTGTCGTCCTGCTCACGGTCGTGGGGGTGCTCGCCTTCGTCCGTGCCTCGTCGCGGGCCGACGAGAAGAACCACGCCCGGGCGGGCGGCCCGGCCGTCTCCCACGGCGAGGTCACCCTGGCCCCGGACGGCGACGGGCGGCGACTCGTCTTCCGCAACATGGCCTGGGGCCCCTTCCGCGACGAGCTCGCCACCGTCCCGGCGGACGCGCCCGAGGGCCCGCGCACCGCCTCCGGGGTGAAGTGCCTGCGCTTCCACTCCGCCGGGGGCACCGGGATCTGCCTCCAGGCACAAGCGGGCGCCGTGCAGGAGAGCTACCGGGCCGTGGTGCTCGACTCGCACCTCAAGGAGATCACCGACCGCCCCCTGGCGGGCATCCCGACCCGCGCCCGGGTCTCGCCCGGCGGCCACCTCGTCGCCTGGACCGTGTTCGTCGGCGGGGACTCGTACGCCGGTACGAACTTCTCCACCCGCACCTCACTGCTGGACCTGCGCACCGGGAAGTACGACGCCTCCCTGGAGGACTTCACGATCCGCAAGGACGGCGAGACCTACCGCAACGCCGACGTGAACTTCTGGGGGGTCACCTTCGCCGCCGACGAGAAGACCTTCTACGCGACGCTGGCCACAGGCGGACACACCTACCTGGTCCGGGGCGACCTGGCCGCCCGCACGGTGACCACCCTGCGGGAGAACCTCGAATGCCCCTCGCTGTCCCCGGACGGGACCCGGCTGGTGTTCAAGAAGCGGGTGCCCGGCCTGTCGGCCGACGCCCCCTGGCGCCTCTACCTCCTCGACCTGGCCTCGATGAAGGAGACCCCGCTCGCCGAGGAGCGCAGCGTGGACGACCAGGTGGTGTGGAGCGACGACCGGACCGTCGTCTACTCCCTGCCCGGCGACTTCGGCGCCGACCTGTACTCCCTGCCGGCGGACGGCGGCGGAGCCCCCGCCCGGCTGATGCCCTCGGCCCTCGCCCCGGCCTTCCTCGGCTGAGCCGCCGAGGAAGGCCGGGAGGGGTCGCAGGACCGTTACGCCGGGATCAGCGTCTTGCGCCGGCGCTTGCGGGGCTGGGCGGCGGACATCCGCAGCTCGATGAGGGCGCGGACCGTGGGCCACTCCTCGTCGAGCACGGAATAGAACGCCGTACTGCGCACCGCGCCGTCCAGCCCCCGCGAATGGGCCCGGCGGACCCCTTCGCAGGTGAAGCCGAGACGTTCCATGGCCGCCCGCGAGCGCCCGTTGCGGGCGTCCGCGCGCAGGGAGATGCGGCGCACGCCCCAGGTCTCGAAGGCGTGGCGGAGCATGAGCAGCTTGGCCTCGGTGTTGATCCCCGTGCCCTGGGCACTCGGCGACAGCCAGGTGTTGCCGATCTCGGCGGCATCGGGGATCGCGGTCGCCGGATCCCCGAAGGGGACCCCCGGCACCGCGGGCCACACCAGTGGGCCCTGCCAGTAGTCGAGTTCCAGGAACCGGGTCGAACCGACGACCCGCCCGTCAGTGGCTCTGACCACGGCGAACGCAAGCGATCGACCCGCTGCCTGATCTGAGAGGGCGCGGTCGATGTACTCGTGGGACGCCTGCAACCCGTGCGGCACGGGAGTGAAGGCGTAAGTCGTACGATCCTCGGCACCGGCCACGGCCAGGGCCTCGGTGTGGTGGGGGGCGAGGGGCTCAAGCCGCACGGAGCGGCCGACGAGGAGTACGGGTACGGGCACGGAGCCTTCGGTCCTTCTGGGCGGTGGGGTGGTTGCACAGTCTGCGCTCCTGACGTCACCCCCCGCGCAAAACGCGGGTGAAAGGCAACGGGCTGTCAGGTGAACGCGAGTGGCTCAATGTAGCCCCTTAAAGTCCTCTCATGAACCCCCAATTTGGCAATGGCGCGACATCGTTTTTCGATGACTTTGGTCCGCGCGGCGGAGAGCCCGTGATCCTGCTCCACGGACACCCGTTCAATCGCTCGATGTGGGTGCCCCAGGCGACGGCCCTGACGGCTGCGGGATACCGAGTTATCGCCCCTGACCTGCGAGGATACGGGGAGAGTCCGGCTCTGGAGGAAAAGACGACGCTCGCCCGCTTCGCCGATGACGCGGCCGCGCTGCTGGCGGATCTCGGAATCGAACAGGCGGTCGTCGGCGGAGTGTCCATGGGCGGGCAGATCGCTCTGGAGGTCAGGTTGCGCCACCCGGGTCTGGTACGGGCGCTCGTGCTCAGCGACACCTCCCCGGCGCCGGAGACGCCGGAGGGGGTGAAGTTCCGCAGGGAGCTCGCCGAGCGGCTCCTGGAGGAGGGCATGGCCCCGTACGCGGATGAGGTCATGGACAAGATGCTGGCCCCCTACAACCTCATCGCGCAGCCCGGGGCCGCCGCCCGGGTGAGCGCGATGATGCGCGCCACCGACCCCAGGGGGGCCGCCGCGGCCCTGCGCGGACGGGCGGAGCGGCCCGACTACCGGCCCGTGCTCGCGGAGCTGCCCGCGACCGTGCCCTGCCTGGTGCTGGTCGGCGCCGACGACGTGTACACCCCGGTCGCGGACGCCGAGGGCATGTGCGCCCTCGCCCCGCACGCCCGGCTCACCGTGATCGAGGGGGCGGGCCACCTGCCGGGCGTCGAGCGGCCGGAGGAGTTCAACCGGGCGCTGCTGGAGTTCCTCGCCGCCCTGTGACCGGCCGACCCCCCGCCGGCCGGGGGTCGGCGGCGGGCGGCGGGGCTACCCGGTGGCCCATCGAAACAGCCCCCCATTGGACCAGCCGAATGGGCCATTCCGCTGATCCAATGGACCGGTGACGATACGCTTCCTGCCCGCCCCCGGTAACCCGCGCCGCCTGGCCGCCGCCCAGCTCAGCAACTCGGTCGGCGACGGCGCCTACTACGTGTGCTCGGCCCTCTACTTCACCCGTGTGGTGGGCCTCTCACCGGCCCAGATCGGCATGGGCCTGACCCTCGCCTGGGCGGTCGGCTCGGTCGCCGGGGTCCCGCTGGGCGCCCTCGCCGACCGGCGGGGACCGCGCGGCACCTCGGTGCTCCTGGCCCTGGCCACCGCCGCGTCCGTGGCCTCCTTCCTGTTCATCCGGTCCTACGGGGCCTTCCTGTGCGCCGTGGTGCTCTACGCCGTCTCCCAGTGCGGCCTCGCGGCCGCCCGGCAGGCGCTGCTCGCGGGGCTCGTCGCCCCGGGGGAGCGGACGGGCGTGCTGGCCCACCTCCAGTCCACGCTCAACGCCGGACTGGCCCTCGGGGCCGCACTGGGCGGCCTGGCCCTCGGCGCCGGCACCGAGCGGGCCTACCTCCTGGTCTTCGCCCTCGACGCCCTCAGCTTCCTCGGCTGCGCGGCCCTGCTGGCGACCCTGCCCGCCGTGCCGCCCGTCCCGGACCGGGCGGCGGGGGCGCCCCGGCTGGCGGTGCTGCGCGACCGGCCGTACGCGCTGGTCACCCTGCTCAACGCCGTGCTGCTGCTGCGGATGCCGCTGCTCAGCCTGGCCATCCCGCTGTGGATCGTCGAGCGCACCCAGGCCCCCGGCTGGCTGGTGTCCGCGCTGTTCGTGCTCAACACCGTCGCCGTGATGCTGTTCCAGGTACGGGCGGCCCGGCCCGTGACCGACCTCGACAGCGCCACGCGGGCGCTGCGGGTCTCCGGGCTGGTGATGGCCCTGTCGTGCGCCGTGTTCGCCGCCTCGGCGCTGCCGGGGGCCGGATGGGCCGCCGCGGCACTGCTGGTCGTGGGCGCCGCACTGCAGGCCGACGGCGAGATGCGGCAGTCGGCCGGGTCCTGGCAGATCGGCTTCTCGCTGGCCCCCGCCGAGCACATGGGCCAGTACCAGGGCTTCTTCGGCACCGGGGTGCCGGTGGCCCGGACCCTGGGGCCGCTGCTGCTGACCTCGCTGCTCCTGCTGTGGGGGATCCCCGGCTGGCTGCTGCTCGGCGCCCTGCTGCTGGCCGCCTCCTACGCGATGGGCCCCGCGGTGCGCCGGGCCCGGTCGGCCGCGCGGGCCGAGGGCGTGTCGGCCGAGGGCGTGTCCGCGTAGGACCGGGCCCGGTCCCTCGCGGGCCCCGGCCGCCGACCCGGCCTCGGGGGCCCGGCCGTCGGCTGCGATCATCCGTCCATGGACGACGTACTGCGGCGACTGGCCGCCGTGGGCCCCTTCTTCACCGTCGCGCACGGCGAGCGACCGCCCGGCCCCGGGTTCCGGCCGCTCGGCGAGCTGTACGGGGAGCACCTCGCGCCCTACGTGGCCGAGGTCGGACGGCGGATCGGCAGCGGTCCGGGCCGGGTGGCGGCCTCGACCGCGCAGTTCGGGATCGCCTCGCGGCTGTGGTCGCTGGGCCTGGGCTGCGCCGCGCTCGGCGGCCCGGTCCCCGACCTCGACCCCGCCCGCCTGTGGTGGCGCCTGCCCGCGGCCGGCTCGCTCGAACTGTGGCTCCCCGAGCCGGCCGCCCGGCCCGCCACGGCCCTCGGCGAGAGCGTGCTCGGGAACCTGGCCGTACTGGACGCCGCGCTGCGCGAGCGGTACGGGGTCTCGGCGAAGGTGCTGCGCGGCAACGCCGCCTCCGGGCTCGTCGGCGCGCTGCGCGTGCTGCTCGACCGGGTCCCCGCACGACCGGCCGTCGAGCTGGCCGACGCCCTGCTCGCCGAGGGCGGGCCCCTGGCCGGCACGGGCACCTTCGTCCACGAGGAGGGGCTCGGGGTGGCCTTCGTACGGCGCAGCTGCTGCCTGTACTACCGGGTGCCCGGCGGCGGCCTCTGCGGGGACTGCGTACTGCGGACCAGGTAGCCGGCGGCCACCGGAGGCCGTTCGGAGCAGCCGGGGTGCCGTGGCCGGGCGGCCCGCCACGGCTTCGCCTAGCGTCCGCTGCATGAACGCCCCCACACCGCGGCCGGGCGGAGTGTCCCGCCGCACGGCGCTGACCGGCCTCGCCGCGGGAGCCGGCTCCCTCGCCCTGCCGGGCACGGCCCACGCCGCGCCCACCGCACCCTCCCCGTCCCCGGCCGCGGCGGATCCCACGCCCGGGGCCATGAGGCTCTTCGCCGACCCGGGCTTCGACTTCGCCGGGCTCCTCGCCCTCGGCGCCGCCGGGATGCGCGCCTCCGAGGTCGGCGAGGTGGTGACCGCCGTCAACGCGGTCAACGCCGCCGGCCTGTCCGAGCAGAGCTACACCGACACCTTCCGGGCCTGGGGCGACCGGCTCGCGGCGCCCCCCGCCGCGGGGCGCCACGGCGGGGAGGTTCCGCCGCAGACCCGCCGCTTCCGCTCGCTGCGCGCCGCGCAGTACTACGCCCAGGCCCTCTTCTACGTCCTGGGCACCACCTCACCCGCCGACGAGAGGGCGGTCTACCTCGCCGGACGCGCCGCCTGGGACGCCTTCACCCGGCTGTGCTCCCCGGCCGCCGTCCGGGCGGAGGTCCCGTACGGGGGCACGCACCTGCCGCTCTGGTTCTTCCGTCCCGAGGGCCCCGCCCGGCCGCGGCCCACCGTGATCCTCACCAACGGCAGCGACGGACAGAACGTGGACATGTGGACCTACGGGGTGTCCGCCGCCCTCGACCGGGGCTGGAACGCCCTCGTCTACGACGGCCCAGGCCAGGGACAGCTGCTCTTCGTCGAGGAGATCCCCTTCACCACCCGCTGGGAGAAGGTGGTCACCCCGCTCGTCGACTGGCTGGCGGCCCGCAAGGACGTGGACGCCGCCCGGATCGCCCTCACGGGCCTGAGCATGGGCGGCAACCTGGTCGCCCGCGCGGCGGCCTTCGAGCACCGCCTGGCCGCCGTGGTCTGCCAGCCGGGCTGCGTCAGCCCCTGGCTGGGCTTCGACAAGGAGCTGCGCGACGTCGTCACGCCGGACAAGGCGGAGACCAACCGGGTCTGGAACGAGGAGGTGGTCCCCGAGCTGACCCCGCAGCTCGCGTTCACCGTCAAGAAGCGGTTCGAGATCTTCGACAGGCAGGCGCTGCGCCAGGCGCGCGCGGGCAAGGTGCTCACCGACCTCTGGACGCCCGCGCAGGTGGCCATCGGCCTCGACGTCACGCAACTGGTCCCGAAGATCAAGGCGCCGACGCTCGTCCTGGACTACGACTTCGAGGTGTTCTACCCGGGCCAGCCGCGGCAGATGTACGACCTGCTGCGCTCGCGGCGCGAGTACGTGAAGATGACGGAGGCCACCGGGGCGCAGTTGCACTGTTCCCCGATGGCCCCGCAGCAGCACTGCGACGTCGTCTTCGACTGGCTGGACGCGACGCTGCGCCCGGGCCGCTCCTAGAAGGTGAGGTTCCAGGAGTCGATCTTGCCGGTGTCGCCGCCGGCGTTGTCGTTCACCCGCAGCTTCCAGGTGCCGTTCGCGACCTCGGAGGAGGCGTTCACGGTGAAGACCTGGTTGATGTTGTCGGTGCCGCCGCCCGCACGGTTGTGGACCGTGTAGACGGAGCCGTCGGGGGCGACCAGGTCGACCTTGAGGTCACCGATGTAGGTGTGCACGATGTTCACGCCCACCTTGAGGGTGGCGGGCGCGTTGCCGGTCACGCCGGAGACGGTGATCGGGCTCTCCACGGTGGTGTTGTCACCGATGGCGAAGTCCGCGGTGTTCTCGAAGTACTTGCCCGCGGGCGGGGTGGCGCCGACCGCCTTCAGGGCGTCGACCTGACCCTCGCCGAAGAAGGAGTTGTTCGCGGTCGTACCCGTGCAGCGGCCGTCGGCGGGGCAGGCGATGTCGTTGGCCTGGGTGGCCAGCTTGTCGCGGATCTGCGCCGGGGTGATGCCCGGGTTGGCGCTGGCGATCAGCGCCGCGACGCCCACCACGTGCGGGGTGGCCATCGAGGTGCCGCTCTTGGTGCCGTACTTGCCGCCCGGCAGCGTGGAGTAGACGTCCTGGCCCGGGGCCGCGACGTCGATGACGCCCTGGCCGAAGTTCGAGAACGAGGCCTTGGTGACGCCCGTGCCGTTCGCCGCGACGGTGACCACGCCCGGGAGTTCGGTCGGGATGTCCATGCAGGCGTTGGTGATGGTGCGGGTGACCGGGGTCGAGTCGTTGGGGCTCGCGGTGTCGGTCGTCTTGTGCGCGAGGTCGTAGTCCTCGTTGCCCGCCGCCGCGATCTGGAGCGAGCCCTTGCTCTCGGCGTACTCCTGGGCGCGCTTGACGCCCTCGATGATGGCGGCCTGGTCGATGTTGTCCGGGCAGTTGAACTGCCACGGGTCCGTGTAGTAGCTGTTGTTGGTGACCTTGAAGCCGTGGTCACCGGCCCACACGAAGCCGCAGATGGTGTTCTCGGCGAAGAAGAACGAGTTGCCCGGCTCGGCCACGCGGACCGCGGAGATCTTCACGCCCGGAGCCACGCCGACGACGCCCTTGCCGTTCTTGGCGGCGGCGACGGTACCCGCCACGTGGGTGCCGTGGGTGTCCACGTCACGCCAGGCGCCGGTACGGGTGTCGGGCTTGCCGTAGGCGCAGGAGACCGAGTCGGCGGCGTTGAAGTTCGGGGCCAGGTCCTGGTGCTGGTCGTCGACACCGGTGTCCAGGATGCCGACCTTGACCGACGGGGAACCTGTGGTGACCGCCCAGGCCTGGTCGGCCTTGATCTGGCTCATGTCCGCGCGGACCGGCTCGCCGGCCGCGGTGGAGGACTGCGCCGGGTTGGCGGGCAGCGCCGGGTTGTAGGCGTCGGCGGGGACGTCCGAGGTACGGGTGGCGCCCACCTGCTGCACCCCGCTGACTCCGCGCATGGTGGAGGCGAAGGTGGCGGAGGTGGAGTGGGCGACGATCACGCCGATCGCGTCGAAGGACGAGAAGACGGTGCCGCCGTTGGCGGTGACGGCCGAGCGGATCGCCGTGCTGTCGCCGGGGGCGCTGATCACGAGGTAGGCACGGGTGCCGGCGGCCCAGGTCGCACTCTGGGAAGCCGGGGCCGCAGCCTTGGGGGCGGCCGCCGGAGCGGAAGCCGGGGCGGAGCCGTTCGGGTTGACGGGAGCGGTGCCGGCGATCGCGGCGGGGGCTCCGAAGGCGAGGGCGGCGCCGAGGGCGGCCGCCATCACCAGACTACGTCGGGGTCGGCTGGATATGTGGGGTATCAATGCGTCCTCCGATGGCACAGCGGTGCTGTTGGCACCTGCCGGGCCGTACGAAACGAGTGGTGGACGCAAGATGTCAGACGGGCTGCCCTGGAGGGAAGTACCTTTTAGCGCAGTGGAGTTACCGGCCGGTTGGCTGAAAATGGTGGTTGGCGGGGGTTCGTCGCCCCATCGCCTCCCGGAGAACGGGGACACCGGCCGGGCCGGGCACCGTGGGGGCGAGCCCTGCCCGGCCGGATCCCGCGGGTGCGCCGGTCAGGCCGGCACACCGTCCTTGGCCCCGGCCGACGGGTCGGCGGAGGGGGTGGCGGAGGAGTCCGCCGAGGGGGCGGGCACCGCGACGGGCGCCTCGTCGGGGCGGGCTCCGTGCCCGTCGTCGACCAGCGTGGTCTCGTCGAAGGGCAGCCGGCCCGCGAGGACCTCGGTGGCCCGCTCCCGGTCGAACTCCTTCGTCCACGTCCCGATCAGCACGGTGGCGACGGCGTTGCCCGCGAAGTTGGTCAGGGCCCGGGCCTCGCTCATGAAGCGGTCGATGCCCACGATCAGGCCGACGCCGTCGACCAGTTCGGGCCGGTGGGACTGGAGCCCGCCGGCCAGCGTGGCCAGACCCGCCCCGGTGACCCCCGCGGCGCCCTTGGAGGCCACGATCATGAAGAGCAGCAGCGAGATCTGCTCGCCGAGCGCCAGCGGCTTGCCCATGGCCTCCGCCACGAACAGGGAGGACATCGTCAGGTAGATCGCCGTCCCGTCCAGGTTGAAGGAGTAGCCGGTCGGCACGGTGATGCCGGTCACCGGCCGGGAGACGCCGAGGTGTTCCATCTTCGCGATGAGCCGCGGCAGCGCCGACTCCGAGGAGGAGGTCGACAGGATCAGCAGGAACTCCCGCCCCAGGTAACGCAGGAGGGCGAAGATGCTGACGCCCGTGCACACCCGCAACAGGGTGCCCAGCACGACGATGACGAAGAGCAGGCAGGTGGTGTAGAAGCCGATCATGATCACGGCCAGGGACTTCAGCGCGTCGATGCCGGTCGCTCCGACCACCGCCGCGATCGCCCCGAAGGCACCCACCGGCGCCGCCCACATGATCATCGCCAGTACCCGGAACACCAGCTTCTGCACGTGTCCGATCCCGCGCAGCACCGGTTCGCCCGCCGTGCCCATCGCCTGGAGCGCGAACCCGCACAGCAGTGCCACCAGCAGCGTCTGGAGCACCTCGCCCCCGGTGAAGGCGGACACCAGCGTCGTCGGGATGATCCCGAGCAGGAACTCGGGCGTGGTCTCGGCGCCGCCCGCCTTGGCCTGGGCCTCCCCGGCGTGCCGGGCAGCCTCGGTCAGGTGCAGTCCGCTGCCGGGCTCCAGGAGGTTCCCCACGACCAGCCCGATCGCGAGGGCCACCGTCGACATGACCATGAAGTAGCCGAGGGCGAGTCCGCCGACCGCGCCCACCTTGGCGGCCTTGCGGACCGAGCCGATCCCCAGCACGATCGTGCAGAAGATCACGGGGGAGATCATCATCTTGATGAGGTTGACGAACCCGGTGCCCAGCGGCTTGAGTTCGACGGCCACGCCGGGAGCGGCGAAGCCCACGGTGATGCCGAGCAGCACCGCGGCGATCACCGCGATGTAGAGATAGTGGGTCTTGTCGCGCCTGGCGGCCACGTCGCCTCCTGGTGGTGAATGTGTTCCGGGAGACCATCACCCACCCTGTGACCCCGGTCACTCTTGCGTTCATTGAGTTCATGGCCCGGTGCACACTGAGCGCCATGCTCCGCTTCCCTCGACCGCCCCGCAGCCTCGCCGGCCAGCTCTTCGCCATGCAGGTGCTGCTGGTCGCCGTCGTCGTCGCCGGATGCGCGGTCTTCGCGTACTTGGCCGCCCGCGGCCAGGCCGAGGACGCCGCCCGGCGTCAGGCCGGGGCCGTGGCGCGGTCCGTCGCCGACTCGCCGTCGGTGCGCGACGCCGTCCGGAGCGGCGGGAGCGGAGCCGGCCCCTCGGCGGCCCTCCAGCCCTACGCCGAGCGGGTGCGTGCCGACTCGGGCGTGGACTTCGTGACGATCATGGCCCCGGACGGGCGGCGCTGGACCCACCCCGACCCGCGCCGCATCGGCGAACGCTTCCTCGGCAACACCGCCCCCGCCCTGCGCGGCGAGACCTTCAGCGAGACCTACACCGGCACGCTCGGCCCCTCCATCCGCGTGGTCACCCCCCTCGCCGACGAGGAGGGCCGGATCGTCGGCCTGGTCAGCGCGGGGATCACCGTGCGCGCCGTCAACGACCGGCTGGCGGCGCAGCTCTGGGCCCTCGCCTCGGTCGCGGCCGGTGCGCTGGCCCTGGGCGGCGCGGGCACGTACGTGGTCAACGCGCGGTTGCGCCGTCACACGCACGGGATGAACGCCGCCGAACTGAGCCGGATGTACGACTACCACCAGGCGGCCCTGCACGGGGTCCGGGAAGGGCTGCTGATGCTCGACGGCCACCGCAGGATCACCCTCGTCAACGATGCCGGCCGCGAACTCCTCGGCCTGCGCGGGGAGACCGCCGGTGTCGGCGTCGCCGACCTCGGCCTGCCCGCCCCGCTCACCGGAGCGCTGCTCGCCGACCGGCCGCGGGTCGACGAGGTCCACCTCACCGCCGACCGGGTACTGGTGGTCAACAGCTCACCGGTGGCCGGCGGGGGCCGCCGCGGCACCGTGGTCACCCTGCGCGACCACACCGAACTCCAGGCGCTCACCGGGGAGCTGGACCACGAGAGGGGCTTCACCCAGGCACTGCGCTCCCAGGCCCACGAGGCGGCCAACCGGCTCCACACCGTGGTCTCCCTCATCGAACTGGGCCGCAGCGAGGAGGCGGTGGAGTTCGCCACCGCGGAACTGGAGCTGGCCCAGGCCCTGACCGACGAGGTCGTCACCGCCGTCGGCGAGCCGGTGCTGGTGGCCCTGCTGCTCGGCAAGGCGGCGCAGGCGCACGAGCGGGGCATCGAGCTGGTCGTCACCCCGGACAGCGGCGCGAGCGGGGCCGTCGAGGGGATGGACGGGATGCCCGGGCTCCCGCCCGCGCGCGACCTCGTCACCCTGCTCGGCAACCTGATCGACAACGCCGTGGACGCCCTCACGGGGGTGCCCGGAGCGCGGATCGCCGTCACCGTGCGCCAGGACGCGGACGGGCTGCTGCTGCGGGTCGCCGACAACGGTCCCGGACTGCCCGAGGGGGTGGACGTGTTCCGGCGCGGCTGGTCCGGCAAGGGGGAGGGGCGGGGCCTGGGACTGGCGCTGGTCCGCCAGGTGGCCCACCGGCACGGCGGGGCCGTCGACGCGGTCTCCGGGCCGGTCGGGGGCGCCGAGTTCACCATCAGCCTGCCGCTGGGCCCCGGCCGGGCCGGATCGGGGGAGGGGGCGCGGGCGCCGGAGCCGGACGTGCGGCCCGGGGCCGCGGGGGAGCCGGAATCCGGATCCGGCCCGGCCGGGGCCGGACCCGAAGCCGCCCGGGAGCCGGCACGCGGAGCGGCACCGGAGACGGCGCCGGGCTCCGGCCGTGACGTGGAGCAAGGCCCCGGCCGTGACGCGGCGCCGGGCTCCGGCCGTGACGTGGCGCAAGGCCCCGGCATGGACGTGGCGCCGGGCTCCGGCCGTGACGTGGCGCAAGGCCCCGGCATGGACGTGGCGCAGGGCTCCGGCATGGACGTGGCGCAGGGCTCCGGCCTGGACGCGGCCGGTGACGGACAGGGGCCGCGGACCCGCGTCCCCCGTCAGCGCCGCGCGGGCGGTGCGTCGTGAGCGCGCCCGAGGTGCGGGTGCTGGTGGTCGAGGACGATCCCGTGGCCGCCGCCGCGCACGCCCTCTACGTCGGCCGGGTGCCCGGCTTCACGGCCGTGGCCGCCGTCCACTCCCTCGCGGAGGCCACCCGGGTGCTGGAGCGGACCCGGATCGACCTGCTGCTCCTCGACCTCACCCTGCCCGACGGCCACGGCCTGCGCTTCGCGCGCGGACTGCGGGCCGCCGGGCATCCCGTCGACGTGATCGCGGTGACCTCGGCCCGGGACCTGGCGGTGGTCCGCGAGAGCGTCTCGCTGGGCGTGGTGCAGTACGTACTGAAGCCCTTCGCCTTCCCGACGCTGCGCGAACGCCTCCTGCGCTACGCCGAGTTCCGGGCGTCGGCGGGCGAGGCGGCCGGTCAGGACGACGTGGACCGGGCGCTCGCCGCACTGCGCGCGCCCGGTCCGGCGGAACTGCCCAAAGGGCTCAGCGCCCCGACCCTGGAGCGGGTCGCGGCGCTGCTGCGGGCGGCGCCCGAGGGGCTGACCGCCGCGGGGGCGGCCGAGGCGGCCGGGATCTCCCGGATCACCGCCCGCAGGTACCTGGAGCACCTGGTGGACACCGGCCGGGCGGACCGCACCCCCCGGTACGGTCAGGTCGGCCGCCCCGAACTGCACTACCGCTGGCTGGCGGCGGCGGCCGGCTCCGTGTCGAACGTGTAGAACTTGCGGTGGTCCAGCATGTCGGCCGGGGTCACGTCGTTCCACGGCCGCATGGTGTCGCGCAGGTCGACCACGTTGGCGGTGCCGGCGGCCGGCAGGTAGGTGGACGTCGGGTGCTTCGCCTGCCAGTCGGCCCAGAGCTTGTCGACGAAGGCGTGGTGCATCCAGAACACCGGGTCGTTGGGCGAGACCCCGGTGGCCATCTGGCCGCCGACCCACACGTGCACCCGGTTGTGCAGGTTGGCGCCGCGCCAGCCCTCCAGGTTGTTGCGGAAGCCGTTGGAGGAACTGTTCCAGGGCGCCATGTCGTAGACCGGCATCGCCAGGACGGCGTCCACCTCGGCCTTGGTCGGCAGCTGGGCGACGCCCTCGCCGAGCGCGCGGCGCAGGTAGTTGCGCCCGTCGACCCGTACGGCTACCTCCCACTTGCCCGTCGCGTAGGCGAAGGGTCCGTCCATGACCTGCCCGTCGCGGGCCCGGCCGGTGCCGCCGAGGAAGTCGGCGGCCCAGAGGGAGGAGCGGGTGGTGCGGTCGGCGGTCCAGTCCCAGTACGGGATCGAAACGCTCGCGTCCACCGCCTGAAGGGCCGCCTCGAACTCCAGGAGAAAGCGGCGGTGCCAGGGGAGGAAGGAGGGGGAGCGGTGGCCGACGCGGTCGCCCGAGTCGGTGTCGCTCATGATGAAGCCGTTGTGGGTGGTGACGAACCGGTCGTAGCGGCCCGTTCGCTTCAGTTCGAGCAGCGCGTTGGTGAAGGCGCGCTTCTCCTCGGGCGTGAGCGCGGCCTGGTTCTTGCGGACGGTCATGCCATGCCCCCCATCTGCATCGGGGCGAGCTGGGAGCCCTGGAGCTCGCGCACCGCGGCACGGGCCAGCGAGGTCGGGTCGGCGAAGGTCTCGTAGTGGTTGACGACGCTGATCCAGGTGCCGTCGGCGTTCTGCATCACGTGCAGTTCGCGGCCGTCTATCTTCACGGTCGGCAGACCGGGGGAGTGGTGGCCGCCGTGGTGGCCGCCCCCCGTGCCGGGGGCTATCTGGATCCGGCGGCCCTGGTACACCTCGTCGACGGTGCCGGCCGGGGTGGTGGCCGCACGGGAGTCGGTGGCGGCGGCGTGCGCGGTGGCGCCCGCGATGCCGAGGACGGTGAGTGCGCCGGCAGTGGTGCCCAAGGCCTGCCGACGGGTGATCTTGTTCATGGCCGAAGAACTATCAGGGCCATGGGGGCAGTTGGCCGCTATCCGGACATCGGTGGATAAGTTGTGTGTAGAACAAATGAAATGATCTTCCCCGTTCGGGTCGGCTTCGATGGCCGCAACGGGAAGATCTGCGGGGGAAATCCTACTGGACGGTAATTCTTCCGGCGTGGCGGGGTTGCTATGGAGGGGGTCACACGCCGGAGTCGGCCGGAAGCTGTGGCTCGCGGCCCGCATTTCTCAAGCGTTTCCCGAGGGGTGCCGAAGTCGACTTCGTCATGATCCGCACCTTATAGTCCCGATATGGCTCTTCATGAGACGAAGGACGCGAACGCCAGGGACGCCGACACGGACGTGTTCACGTCCGCCCTCAGCGGCCAGATCCTCCCGAAGTACCGGATGCCCGACGACCACTCGCCCTCCGAGGTGGTCTACTCGCTCCTCCACAACGAGCTGCTCCTCGACGGCAACGCCGCCCAGAACCTGGCCACCTTCTGCACCACCTGGTCGGACGACGGCGTGCACCGCCTGATGAACGAGTGCCTCGACAAGAACATGATCGACAAGGACGAGTACCCGCAGACGGCCGAGATCGAGGCCCGCTGCGTCAACATCCTGGCCGACCTCTGGAACGCCCCGCCCGGCACCTCCGGCACCGGCTGCTCCACCACCGGCTCCAGCGAGGCCGCCATGCTCGGCGGCCTCGCCCTCAAATGGCGCTGGCGGGCCCGCCGCCGGGCCGAGGGCAAACCGGCCGACCGGCCCAACCTGGTCTGCGGCCCGGTGCAGATCTGCTGGGAGAAGTTCGCCCGCTACTTCGACGTCGAGCTCCGGCAGGTCCCCGTGGAGCCCGGCGCGACCGGCCTGCTCCCGCACCAGCTCGCCGCCCACGTCGACGAGAACACCATCGGGGTCGTCGCCATCCTCGGCGTCACCTACACCTGCGACTACGAACCCGTCGCCGAGATCGCCGCCGAGCTCGACCGGATCCAGCAGGAGCACGGCTGGGACATCCCCGTCCACGTGGACGCGGCGAGCGGCGGCTTCGTCGCCCCCTTCCTCCACCCCGACGTGGTGTGGGACTTCCGGCTGCCGCGCGTGGCCTCCGTCAACACCTCCGGGCACAAGTACGGGCTCGCCCCGCTCGGCGTCGGCTGGATCGTCTGGCGCACCGCCGATCTGCTCCCCGCCGACCTCGTCTTCGACGTGGACTACCTCGGCGGCGACATGCCGACCTTCGCCCTCAACTTCTCCCGCCCCGGCGGCGAGGTCATCGCCCAGTACTACCTCTTCCTGCGGCTGGGCCGCGGCGGCTACCGGCGCGTCCAGCAGGCCTGCGCCGACACCGCCCAGTACCTGGCCGGGGAGATCGCCGGCATGGGCCCCTTCACCCTGCTCTACGACGGCCGGGGCGGGCTGCCCGCCGTCTCCTACACGCTCGCCGACCCGGCCGGCGCCGGGTTCAGCCTCTACGACCTCTCCGACCGGCTGCGGATGCGCGGCTGGCAGGTGCCCACGTACCCGCTCCCGGCGGACCGTCAGGACACCGTCATGCAGCGCGTCCTGATCCGCCACGGGGTGACCCGCGACCAGATCGCCCTGCTCGTCACCGACCTGCGGGCGGCCGTCGAACACCTGGTCGCCCACCCGCAGCCGGTCCCCACCACGGAACCCAGGTCGGGCTTCCACCACTGACCGCCCGCGGTCACCGACCCGAACGGGACCAGCGCATCCCCAGGGCCGTCAGCGCGGCGGCCCGCTCCGGCGGCAGCCCCGCCGCGCGGGAACGCTGGTTGGCGATCCACGCCCCGAGCCTCAGCTCCTGGTCCCCCCACCGCTCCACGTGCGTGCGGGGGACCCTCAGGTGCCCCTCCCGGGCGTGGAACCGCCGGGCCGCCTCCAGATACCCGGCCCACGCGGCGGCATGGCTGCGGCGCGCGGGCGGACGCTCCGCCTCCGGCGCCGGGGCCAGCCCCAGCGTGTGCTCCAGCAGCCACCGCTGCGACCACCCCAGCCGCTCCCACCCCAGCCGCTGGGCGCGCACCCACCCGCCGAGGTCCTCGCCCTGCGCCAGCACCCGGCCGGGAACCGGTGGAACCCGGCCGCCCGCGTCCAGGTGCACCCGGGTCAGGTGGAAGGTCCGCTGCCAGCCGATGTCCCAGACGGGGCACCAGGACGGGTCGATCCGGTCCAGCGCCTCCCGGCGCTCCTGCGACAGCGCCCCCGGCCCCTCCCGGCGCGCGGCGGCCCGGTTGTTCTTCATCCACACCCCGACGGGCGCCCCGTGCCAGGTGGCGTCCACCGGCGGCAGCAGGTGCCCGTGCTCGGCGGCCCAGGCCCCGGCCGCCGCCAGCCCCTCCTCGAAGGCCACGTCGAAATGGCTCCACACCATGCCGAGTTCGTCCAGCTCCCGCATCCGCTCCCGGCCCAGCGCGCCCCGCCGGTACGTGCGCCGCGCGTCCGCGATCCACTGGCCCAGAGGGAACCCCGCCAGGGCCGGCGGCCACTCCCCGCCGGACTCCGGCACCCGGTAGGCGAACGGCACCCGCAGGTCCCCGGCCGTCGCCGCGTAGATCCGTGCCGCCTCCGCCCCGCGCCGCCACCGCGTGTGCTCCGGGTTGAGCACCCGCAGCCGGACGAAGGCCGCCAGCAGCGCCGGATCCCGGGGCGTGGAGAAGCTCAGCAGCGCCGCGGCGCCCGGCCCGGTGCCGCCGGTACTCCCGGCCGCACCGGCCTCCGACGCCGGGCGGCCCGGTGCCTGCGGCTGGGCCAGAGCCTCCACCAAGCGCGAGTCGTGCGCCCTCAGAGCCTCCAGGAGCCGCGCGAGGTCCCCGTAGGCCCGTGAGGTCAGCATCGTCTCGGGGGACTCCCCGGGCCCCAGCAGCACCGGCACCACCAGCGAGGCGACCTTCCCCTCGCCGGGCCGGATCCGCAGCGCCCGGCCCACGGCCTGCACCAGGTCGGGCATGGAACCGCGCACGTCGGCCCAGAAGACGGAGTCGCACTCCTTGGTGTCGACCCCCTCGCCCAGCACCCGGACGCTGCCCAGGAACGCCTTGTCCGCGACCCGGTCCGTGGCGAACGCGTCCAGCACGCCGCGCCGGTGGGCCGCCGTGTGCTGCCCGCACAGCCAGTCCGCCCACACCGTGCGCGGGTACGCCGGCAGCGCCGACCGGCTCGCGGCCCGCAGCCGCGCCGCGACCGCCGGCAGCCCCGCAGCGAAGGCCTCGGCCTCCTTGGTCAGATGGTGGAACACCAGCGTCCGCCGGAACCCCTGGTCGGCCGCGGCCTTGACCAGCGCCGCCTGGAGCGCCGCCAGCCGCATCCCGCGCACCCGGTCCGAACGCCCGTCCGCGCCCAGCAGCACCGCCGACCGGAAGCCCGGATCGCTGATGTCCACGCACACCACCCGGTACGGGGCGCAGATGCCCCGGTCGATGGCCTCCGACAAGGGGAGCGTGTAGCAGCGGGCGCCGAACGGCCCCTGCGGATCGTCCTCCATCGAGGCCACCAGCTCGCCCCGGCCCCGGAGCCCGCCGGCCGTCCGGGGGCGTGCGGGCCCCTCCCCGTACTCCTCCTCCGCCCCCTCGGCTTCGAGGCCCTCCCCGTCCCGCCACACCCGGGGCGTGGCCGTCATGTACAGCCGGCGGGCCGAGGGGATGCGCGCGTTGTCGTGGACCACAGCCCAGGGCTTGCCGATCCGCCCCGACGTACGGTGCGCCTCGTCGACCACGATCAGGTCCCACGGCGGCAGACCCGCCAGGTGGGCCCGCTCGACGGTGCCCTGCCCCAGCGACGCGTACGTGGCGAACACGGTCACCCGCTCCACCGGCCCGGTGCCCCACCGGGCCAGTTGGCCCGGATCGGTGGTGGTCGGCAGTCCCGCCTCCTCGCCGCGCAGCGAGCACACCGCGAGGGCGCGGCCGGTCCGGCCGCCCGCCCGCCAGGCGGACACGGTCTGCACGAGCAGGTCGAGCGAGGGCACCAGGACGAGCACCCGCCCCGCCCGCAACTCCTCGGCGGAGCGCACGGCGACCAGGGACTTGCCCGACCCGGTCGCCATGATCACCTGGGTGCGCAGACCCCGCCCGGGGAGCCGGCCGTCGGCCGGCGGCTCCAGGGCGCGGACGACGGCGTCGACGGCCTCGCGCTGATGCGCGCGCAACTGCGGCTTCGCCATCCGACCCGTCACCCCGTTCCCTTTGATCTGCCCGTTCCGCTCCAGGTCCTATCTTGCCCGGATTCTGAGACAAACAGGGGAAGGGGGAGGTCCGGACGGGTCGGACACCGGACGGAGGACGGCCGGTCACATGCGGGCGCCGAAGTTCTGGGTCCACCAGGGGCCGCCCGCACCCGGGCGCATGCCCACGCCTATGTCCTTGAAGGAGCAGTTCAGGATGTTGGCCCGGTGACCGGGGCTCTTCATCCACGCGTCCATCACGTCCTGCGCCGTCTGCTGACCCTTCGCGATGTTCTCCCCGTACGTCGACCAGCGGTACCCGGCGGCCGTCGTCCGCGTTCCCGGGTCGCCCCCGTCGGGGTCGGTGTGCGAGAAGTAGTCCCGCTGGGCCATGTCGTCCGAGTGCCCCTGGGCCGCGGAGCGCAGCTGCGCGTCCTCCTTGAGCGGCCCGCAGCCGGCCGCCGCCCGCTCGGTGTTGACCAGGGCGACGACCTGCCCCGCCACGCCCGCCGGAGCGGGCGCCGGAGCCGGTGCGGCCGGGCGCGGAGCGCTGGTCTTCGGCGGCGTGGGCGCGGGGGGCTTCGACGAGCTGGTGGAGGGCGAGGGGGAGGCCGAAGCGGAGGCGGACGCCGAAGGCGAGGGAGAGGCCGAAGCGGAGGCCGACGGCGAGGCGGAGGGCACCCCCGCGTTCGCGTCGGGGGCCGACAGCGCGGCCAGCGGGGACGCGGACGCGCCGCCGCCCGCCTCGGTGCCCCGCTTGCCGGGAAGCGAGCCGAGGTACACCAGACCGCCGCCCGCCACGCACGCGGCGATCACCGCCCCGCCGATCGCCCGGCGCCGGTTCTGCCGCTTCCTGCGCTGCGCCCCGCGGCC